>NZ_JAXDEO010000051.1:0-47662 GCF_035064975.1 Pseudomonas sp. YuFO20 | reverse complement strand
ACTCACGCGCTACGCAACCCATTGTAGGAGCTGGCTTGCCAGCGAAGAGGCCCGAAAGATCGATGCAATACTCGAGGACACCTTCGCCGGCAAGCCGGGCTCCTACAGGTCCGAGGCGGCCACGGTTTCACGTGCGGCGCAACCCATTGTAGGAGCTGGCTTGCCAGCGAAGAGGCCCTCAAGGACACCATAGCCAGCAAGCCAGCGCCCACAAATCATTTACGCTTGGGCAACGTCCAGTTCGGTCGTATGAAGTGGCAGGTGTAGCCGTTGGGATAGTGCTCGAGGTAGTCCTGATGCTCAGGTTCCGCCTCCCAGAACGGCCCGGCGGGTTCGATCTCCGTGACCACCTTGCCCGGCCACAGGCCAGAGGCATCAGCGTCGGCCACTGTATCCTCGGCCACGCGCTGTTGCGCTTCATCCAGATAATAGATCGCCGAGCGATAGCTCATGCCGATATCGTTGCCCTGACGATTGAGGGTGCTCGGATCATGGATCTGAAAGAAAAACTCAAGGATCTGCCGATAACTGATCTGCTCCGGGTCGAAGACGATTTCGATCGCTTCGGCGTGGGAGCCATGGTTGCGATAGGTTGCATTGGGCACATCACCACCGGTGTAGCCCACCCGCGTGGAGATCACGCCAGGGTAGCGCCGCAGCAGATCCTGCATGCCCCAGAAGCAGCCGCCAGCGAGGATGGCGGTTTCGGTGTTCGTCGTCATCAGTACGCACCTCCCATCAAAGAGCGACCTCCGTTAGGGAGGCCGTCAGTCCCTCAATGCATCTTGCTGTGATCCATGTTGCCGTGATCCATCGTACCCAGTGCCCGGGCCTCGGCGTCTACCTTGATCGTCTCTTTCTCGCCCTTGGCGTTTTCCACGGTCAAGGTCAACGGCACTTTGCTACCTTCCTTGATCTGGCCCGTCAGGTCCATGAGCATGATGTGGTAGCCATGGGGATCGAAGCTCACCGCCTTGCCGGCCGGCAACGCCACGGACTCGACCTGCTGCATGCTCATCACATCGTCTTTCATGCTCGACTGGTGAATCTGCACCAACTTCGCCACCGGCGACTGCACGCTGAGCAGCTTGCTGTCAGTGTCGGCCTGCAAGGTCATGAAGGCGCCGCTCGAAGGCTGGCCGGCCACCGTCGCCCGGACCCAGGCGTCGTTGACCTGGGTTTGCGCGGACACCTGCCACGCCATGCCGATCAGGGTCAGGCCCAGGGCCAGTTGTTTGAAACGGGGTGCGCAAAACAAAGTCATCAGCAGACCTCCATGACGGTGAGCAGGTCTTCTGCGCACTCTTGAGCGGTAAGGGACGCGGACAGGCCGAGGCGCAAATTGCCCCGGGAGTCGAACACGAAGCTGGTCGCGGTATGGGACAGGGTGTAGGTATCGCCGCTGGGGACTTTCTCGAAGAATACGCCGAACTCCTTGGCGGTGGCGGCGGTTTCTTCCAGGGTGCCGGACAGCGCTTCGAAACTCGGGTCGAAGGCCTTCACGTACTTGTCGAGCAACTCGGGGGTATCGCGTTCGGGGTCCAGGGTGATGAAGATCACTTGCAGGCGCTCGCCATCGCGGCCCATCAGTTTCTTTGCCTGGGCGGCGCGTGCCAGCGTGGTCGGGCAGACGGCCGGGCACTGGGTGAAACCGAAGAAGATCATCGGCATCAGGCCCTGATA
This sequence comes from Pseudomonas sp. YuFO20, assembly GCF_035064975.1. Lineage (NCBI taxonomy): Bacteria > Pseudomonadati > Pseudomonadota > Gammaproteobacteria > Pseudomonadales > Pseudomonadaceae > Pseudomonas > Pseudomonas sp. YuFO20. The sequence goes on along the minus strand of NZ_JAXDEO010000051.1, from coordinate 45,979 downwards.
GCTGCCGAGCATGCGGGTTTCGCCTTCGGCATCCTTGAGCTTGAAGGAACGCCCCATGATCTTGTCGCTCAGGTCCTTGCCGTACTTGAACGACAGCTTGCTGCTGTCATCACAGCCGGCGAGCAGGCCGAGGCTCAGCAGGCTCATGCCTTGCAGGACCGTGCGGCGGGAATACAACGTACTCATGGAAAAAAGCATCCTGTGTAGCGACTGGAAATCTACAGTGGCTGATCTCTGAGACGAGAAAAAGCGCGTGGATGTTAACAAACTGTTGCCCGTTGGCGCTCAATCGATGGCCAGCCGGTCATGCGCCAAAAGGTCGCGGTCGGTGTAATACATGAAAATACAAACGCGGCGGATGCCGACACATTGCAGATACAAACTTGCGATTAGATGGCGCTTTCCAACGAGTTGAAGCGAGTATCGTCATGATCCGTAAACTGCAGCAAGCCGCCCGTTTCCTTGGCCAGAGTGCGCGTTTGATGGTGGGCGTACCTGATTACGACAACTACGTTGCGCAGCGGGCGATCACCCATCCGGGGGAGCCGGTGATGAGCCAGGAGGCGTTTTTTCGTGAGCGTCAGGAGGCGCGTTTCGGTCGTGGGAAATGTAATACGCGGTGTTGCTGACGCTGCAAACTCCCGCTTATGGACCCGATCCACTGCAGGGCTGGCTCGCCCGAGATGGCCTCATAACGGCCACCATCGCATCGCCAGCAAGCCGGCTCCTACGGATATGTGTCACGCCACAAATTCAACTTACCTGCGCGAAACCTGTAGGAGCTGGCTTGCCAGCGATGGCGGCATAATGGCCACCATCGCATCGCCAGCAAGCCGGCTCCTACGGGTATGTGTCACGCCAAAAATTCAACTTACCTGCGCAAACCTGTAGGAGCTGGCTTGCCAGCGATGGCGGCATAACGGCCACCATCGCATCGCCAGCAAGCCGGCTCCTACGGATATGCGTCACGCCAAAAATTCAATTTACCTGCGCGAAACCTGTAGGAGCTGGCTTGCCAGCGATGGCGGCCTGACAGCCAACCCGTCTCTCGCGGCCGTGCCCAATCTACTGTGGGAGCCGGCCTGCCGGCGATGGCGGCCGAAAGACCAGCGCATTATTGAAGGGCGGAACACCCATCAAGGCGGATCAATCTGATCCAGCACCCAATTCGCCGTGATCTCCGCCAGCATTACACGGTTTGAAATCCCGGCAGCGCAATCGGCCGCTGCATGCACTTTTAAAGCGCCATGCCTGACAACGTGCACCAGTGCGAAGCGGTTTGCCGAGTTTTTCTATCGCAAGCTGCAACAGCCGCCCGACCCGCTCAATCCGCCAGAAACACGCCTGACTCGCGGTCATCACGCCAGTTTTCACGACCGTGGAAGTATCAATCAGCAATCTGGCACAAACACTGCATCGCTCCCCTCAAGCCCCTCTGAAAAAGAAGGGCAGCCCTCTCGGTCAACGACGATCGACTGGCCGCACAGGTCGTGGGCAACATCGGTGGATCAGGCATGGCCGTCTGGTTTCAACACCGCAAAAGAACAGGCAAAGACGCCTGGAACCGCAAGGTTTCAGGCGTTTTTTTTTGCTTTTTTTCACCGTGATGGGCTTTGGGCAGGGTCGTATATGAATTCCAATGTAGCCAGTTTGAACAAGCTGCAAACGCTGATCGTGATCGGCAATGGCATGGTCGGGCATCATTGTGTCGAGCAGTTGATCGAGCGCGGCGCGCTTGATCGCTATCGGCTGCACGTCTTCAGTGAAGAGCCGATGCGTGCCTACGACCGCGTGCATCTGTCCGAATACTTCTCCGGTCGCGATGCCGAGTCGCTGGCACTGAGCGACGCGGCGTTGTACCAGACGCCCGGCGTCACCCTGCACCTGGGGGTGCCGGTGTTGGAAATCGATCGTGCCCGGCGCCAGGTGATCACCGCGCAAGGCTGTGTGGCCTACGACAAGCTGGTCCTGGCCACCGGGTCCTACCCGTTCGTGCCGCCGATCGAAGGCGCCGAAGGCGATTCGCGGCTGGTCTATCGCACCCTGGAAGACCTCGATGCCATCCGTGCCGCGGCGGCCAATGCCCGGCGCGGTGTGGTGGTCGGCGGTGGCCTGCTCGGCCTGGAAGCCGCCAACGCCCTGAAAAGCCTGGGACTCGAAGCGCACGTGGTGGAATTCGCGCCACGGCTGATGCCGGTGCAACTGGATGACCTCGGTGGGCTGGCGCTCAAGGCGCAGATCGAGCGGCTGGGCGTCGGTGTGCACCTGTCCCGCGCCACGCAATCGATCAGCGCCGGCGAGCAGTACCGCTATCGGATGAATTTTGCCAACGACGAATTCCTCGAGACCGACCTGATCGTGTTCTCCGCCGGGATTCGTGCCCAGGACGCTCTTGCCCGGCAATGCGCGCTGGACATCGGCCCGCGCGGTGGCGTGGTGATCGACGACACCTGCCTGAGCTGCGACCCGCACATCTACGCCATCGGCGAGTGCGCATCGTGGAATGGCAGCCTGTTCGGCCTGGTCGCCCCCGGCTACCAGATGGCCCGCAGTGTCGCCGCGCGCCTGTGTGACGATGCCGCCGAGCCGTTCCAGGGCGCCGACATGTCGACCAAGCTCAAGCTGCTGGGCGTCGACGTCGGCTCCATCGGCGATGCCCACGCCAACACGCCGGGCGCCCGCAGCTATCAGTTCATCGACGAAACCAGTGCCAGCTACCGGCGCCTGGTGGTCGACGCCAGCGGTAAACAGGTGCTCGGTGCAGTGCTGATCGGCGACAACAGCTACTACGACACGCTGCTGCAATACATGCAGAACGCGATCGCATTGCCTTCCGAGCCCGCCGCGCTGATCCTGCCTTCGTCCGAAGGCGCACCGACCCTCGGCCCTGGCGCCTTGCCGGAAACCGCCACGGTCTGCTCCTGCCACAACGTGACCAAGGGCGCCATCTGCTCGGCCATCGACGGCGGTTGTACCGACCTCGGCCTGCTCAAGTCACAAACCAAGGCCTGCACCGGTTGCGGCGGTTGCGCCGGGTTGCTCAAGCAAGTCTTCGAGCATGAGCTGATCGCCCGTGGGGTCAGCGTCGACAAGAGCCTGTGCGAACACTTCGCCTACACCCGCCAGGAGCTGTATGCGCTGGTGCGGGTGGAAGGGGTGATCAGTTTCGAAGAACTGCTGGCCAAGCATGGCCGTGGCCACACCGGTTGCGACGTGTGCAAGCCGGCGGTGGGCTCGATCCTGGCGTCCTGCTGGAACCAGCCGATCATGGACCCGTCGCTGGTGCCGCTGCAGGACACCAACGACACCTTCATGGCCAACATGCAGAAGAACGGCACCTATTCAGTGGTGCCGCGCATTCCCGGTGGCGAGATCACCGCCGACAAGCTGATTGCCATCGGCGTTGTAGCGAAGAAATACGACCTCTACACCAAGATCACCGGTGGCCAGCGTATCGACCTGTTCGGCGCCCAGTTGCATCAGTTGCCGGACATCTGGAGCGAACTGATCGAAGCAGGCTTCGAAACCGGCCACGCCTACGGCAAGTCGACCCGTACGGTGAAGTCCTGCGTCGGCAGCACCTGGTGCCGCTACGGCGTGCAGGACAGCGTGCAAATGGCCCTGACCATCGAAGACCGCTACAAGGGCCTGCGCTCGCCGCACAAGCTCAAGTTCGCCGTGTCGGGCTGCACCCGTGAATGCGCCGAAGCGCAAAGCAAGGACGTCGGCGTGATCGCCACCGAGAAGGGCTGGAACCTCTACATCGCCGGCAACGGCGGCATGCGCCCGCGCCATGCCGAGCTGTTCGCCACCGACCTCGACGACGCGACCCTGATCCGCTACATCGACCGCTTCCTGATGTTCTACATCCGCACCGCCGACAAGTTGCAGCGCACCTCGGTCTGGCGCGAAAGCCTGGAAGGCGGCCTGGACTACCTCAAGGACGTGATCATCCACGACAGCCTTGGTTTGGGCGCCGAGCTCGAGTCGCAGATGCAGCTGGTGGTCAATCGCTACGAATGCGAGTGGGCCAACGCCCTCAAGGACCCGGAAAAGCTCAAGCGCTTCCGTACTTTCGTCAACGACAAACGCGCGGACCCGGACATCCACTTCGTCCAGGAACGCGGCCAGCGCCGGCCGATCATGGCGGCCGAACTCAACCTGATCCCTGTTACCGAGGAGAGCGTTTGATGAACCAGTCCAATAGCCAACGCGTTGAAACCACTGCGTCTGCCACCTGGCAATCGGTGTGCAGCCAGCAGGACCTGGTCAATGACTCCGGCGTGGTGGTGTGGCTGGACGGTGCCCAGGTGGCGCTGTTCTACCTGCCGGGCATGGAGGGTAAAAACCTCTATGCCATCGACAACCACGACCCGCAATCCGGGGCCAATGTCATCGGCCGCGGCCTGGTGGGCAGCATCAAGGGCGACCTGGTCGTTGCCTCGCCTATCTACAAGCAGCATTTTCGTCTTGAGGACGGCAGTTGCCTGGAGTACCCGCAACAGCGCTTGCGGGTATGGCCGGTGCGGCTGAACGACGGGGTGGTGGAAGTCGCAGTGGCCTGAGTGCCTTTTTCAGCAGGAGACGGACATGAAGACAGCCGCACAGTTGCTCAAGCTCAAGGTCGTGGAAAACCAGCAGGTGCACAGCATCGGCCCGGACGCCATGGTGTTGGAGGCCGTGCAGAAAATGGCCGAAAAGAACGTCGGCGCGTTGCCGGTGATCGACAAGGGCCAGGTCGTCGGGGTGATCAGCGAGCGCGACTATGCGCGCAAGGTGGTCCTGCTGGGACGTTCGTCAGTCGGCACGCCGGTCAGGGCCATCATGAGTTCCCCGGTGGTCACGGCCGATAGCCTACAGAGCATCGAGCATTGCATGGCGGTCATGACGGACAGCCATTTGCGGCACCTGCCGGTGGTGGAGAATGGCGAGCTGATCGGGTTGCTGTCGATTGGTGATCTGGTCAAGGAGGCCATTGTCGAGCAGGCCGACCTGATCCGGCAGTTTGAACATTACATTCGCGGGCACTGAAACCAGCGGGTGAGTCAGCGCAACACAAAAGGGGGCGAAGGGCGGGTAGACGCCGATTCGCCCCCTTTTTTTCGGGATCAGCCAACCATCAGAACTTGAATGCCTGGCGTCCTACCAGCAGCCATTTTCCGTCTTGTTTCTGCCAGATCTGGAAATTCTCGATTTCCGTCGGGACCACCTCGGTGCCTTTGAGGGCCTGGGCCGAGAAGTGATGGCGGACCAGCGCGACATCGCCGGAGACGGTGATGGTCTGGTTCTGCATCTCCAGGGTCTTGAAGGCGCTTTTGCCGGTTTCGATATCGGCGATGAAGGCTTTCTTGTCCTGGATCTTGCCGCTGGAATGGCCGTAGGTGAGGTTCTCGGCGGTCAACGCCTTCAGTTCAGGAATGTCCTTGTGCAGCATCGCCTGGGTCAAGTGGTCGACGGCTTGCGCCACGTCCTTGTCCCCGGCAGCCGGGGTGGCGGCCACGTAGCCGCTGAACAGGCACAGAAAACCGATCAGCATTTTTGCTTTTTTCATGTTGTTTCCTTGTTGTTGTGGGGGAGCGGATCGACGTGTACCAGATTACTCGTCGGTCATCGTACAACCTAGCATGGGGCGGAGGAAAAAAGCGAACTTGCACCCTGGTTTTGTCTCAAAGTTAAAAGGTGTTGCGACTTCAATGGTGCCAGGGTTCGAGGACTTCAAAACATGCAGCCCAAGGAACATCCGCGATACGAATTGACGCTGCTCATCCTGTTTCTGCTGATCGTCATCGCCTTGGGTTATGCCCCTCGCAGCCGGGTGGATTGGGCGCTGGAAAACCTGCTGGCGCTGCTGCTGGTGGGGACGTTGGTGGTGTTTTATCGCCGCTTTCGCCTGTCTGCGGCCTCACTCACCCTGGTGTTCGTGTTCTTGTGCATCCACGAACTGGGAGCTCATTACACCTATTCCCTGGTGCCGTACGACCGTTGGTGTTCGGAACTGACCGGGGTCAGCTTCAACAAGAGCCTTGGCCTGCACCGTAACCACTACGACCGCCTGGTGCATTTGAGTTACGGGCTGTTGATGGCCTGGCCGGTCCGCGAAGTGCTGCTGCGGCTTACCCCGTTGCGCGGGCGCTGGCTGTTTTTCGTGGCCCTGAACATCATGCTGTCGACTTCTGCCGTCTACGAACTGGTGGAATGGATCGGTGGCGCTTACCTTGGCGACGACACGGCAAAAGCCTTCGTCGGCGCGCAAAACGACCCCTGGGATTCGCAAAAGGACATGGCGCTGGCCGTCGCCGGTGCATTCGTCAGCCTGGTATTGGTTTCCCTGCTCAATACGGCAGACACAGCCGCTTTACCTACCGCATGTCGCAAAAACCGCAATCAGTGGCAATAGCCTTCAATTCGCGCAGAGACCCGTCGATAACCTCTTGAGATGCCATTCGCGGTGGCCGTTGGCCGCCAACCCACGTGTCAGAAGAGGAACCACAGCGTGTCCATTAAACTGCGTTTACTGTTGCTGATAGGGACCGGGTTGCTCACCGCGTTGGTCATGGGCCTGGTCGGTTACCTGGGGACGGCCCGGATGGCGGAGGCGGTGCAGGACAACGAAGTGGGCATGACCGTGCTGCGCAACCACATGGAAGCCGACATGATGCACGACGCGCTGCGCGCCGACGTGTTGTCGGCGATGCTGGTCGGGCTGGGCAAGAGCACCAGCAGCCAGGCCGAGGTGCGCACGTCCATCGAAGAGCATGCGGCGCACTTTCGGCAAGTGCTCGGCGACAACCTCAAGCTGCCGGTCAACGACACCCTGAAAACCGCGCTGAACAGGATCAAGCCCAGCCTTGACACCTACATCAGTACGGCCGAGCGCATTGTCGGCATGGCCCTGGAAAATCCCGAGGCCGCGCAAAAGGAACTCGGCACCTTCAACAGCGCGTTCAGCCAACTGGAAGAGCAGATGGCCGCCCTCAGCGAGCTGATTGAAAGCAACAGCAAACAGGCCAGTGCAGGCACCCGCCAGGTACTCGGCAGCGCCAACCTGACCCTCGGCGCCGTGCTCATCGCCAGCCTGTTGTTGTTGCTGGCCCAGGGCCGCTGGGTGATCCTGAGCATCATGGGGCCGTTGCGCACGGCCAGCCGCATTGCCGAGAGCATCGCCCACGGCAACTTGAGCGAACCCATTGTCGAGCCGACCCGCACCGACGAAGCCAGCCTGTTGATTCGCAGCCTGGCGACCATGCAGCGAGATTTGCGCGGCATGATCGAAGTGGTGCGCAGCAACGCCCATGGCGTCAGCGGCATGAGCACACGCCTGAGCAATGGTTGTCACGAAGTGGCCGGCAGCAGCCAGCAGCAAAGCGCTGCCGCCAGCACCATGGCCGCCGCCGCCAGCGAAATGACCGCGAGCATCGAGGAAATCACCCGGCATGCCGGGCGAGCGCTGGACATGGCCAACCAGGCCGAGGCGCTGGCCAAGGATGGCGGACGGGTGATCCATCAGGTGGTCAACGACATGGACGGCATCGCCCGTTCGGCGCAGCAGTCGGCGCAGGTGATCCGCACGCTGGACAAGGAATCCGAAGGGATTTTCAGCATCATCCAGGTGATCAAGGGCATCGCCGACCAGACCAACCTGCTGGCGCTCAACGCCGCCATCGAGGCCGCACGCGCCGGGGAGCAGGGCCGTGGTTTTGCCGTGGTGGCCGACGAGGTGCGCAGCCTGGCAGGCCGCACCAGCGCCTCGACCCAGGAAATCGCCGCCATGGTCTCGCGCATCCAGCAGAGCACCCGCGAGGCGGTGATCAGCATGGAGGAGGGTGTCGCCCAGGTCGACAAAGGCATGGCCGTGACCGCCGACGTCGAGCGCGCCATCCGCGAAATCCTCGAGGCCACGCTCAACACCACGCAACTGGTCAACGACATCAGCCGCACCATCGGCGAGCAGAGCCTGGCCAGCAATGAAATCGCCCATCAGGTGGAGATGATTGCCGGGATGTCTGAGGGCAACAGCAAGGTGATCGGGCAGACGGCTTCGACCACGGATGAGTTGTCGAGCCTGGCGGGTCAGTTGTCGCAGTCGGTGGATCGGTTTCGGCTCTGAGACCTCTCGCTGTCTTTAAGGGCCTCTTCGCGAGCAAGCCCGCTCCCACAATGGAATGCATTCCAAATGTGGGAGCGGGCTTGCTCGCGAAGGGGCCGGCCCTGACTGATAAAGTTCAAGGCAATGTTTTTATATGATGAAAAAAACATTGCAATGCGATCTTCATGCTGTGAATATGTCCGTGCGAATTTAAAAAAACAAAATCGCATGCGGCGCTGATTAAGGTCAGGCCATAACAAAAACGACATAAACACAGGTTGAAACCGGCTCTGCCCCTGGCCGGACCTTTCAGCGAAGGAGAACATCTCCCGTGAATCGCTTATTGAACAGATCTCTTTGCGTCACCCTGCATGCGTTTGGCGTGGTCGCGTTCGGGGCCGCCATTGCCCAGGCCCAGGCCGACACCACGTTACGCGTGGGCCTCAATGCCGATATCCGCAGTACCGAGCCCGGCGTCAACCGCGACGAGAACACCGATACCGTCATGCTGCACATCGTCGAAGGCCTGGTGGCCCATCGCGAGGACGCGTCCGTCGGCCCACTGTTGGCCAGGGAGGTGCAGGTGTCCGACGACGGCCTGACCTATACCTTCAAGCTGCGCGAAGGGGTGCGCTTTCATAATGGCGCGACCTTGACCGCCGCCGACGTCAAGTGGACCTGGTCGCATTACCTCAACCCGCAGACACAGTGGCGCTGCCTGGCGGAGTTCGATGGTCGCGGCGGGGCGAAGATCACCAACATCACCACCCCGGACCCGCTCACCGTGGTGTTCCAGCTCGATCAGCCCAGCGGATTGTTCCTGGCGTCCATGGCCCGGCCCGATTGCGGCGGTGGTGGCATCCTGCATCCGGACTCGGTCGCGGCGGACGGGCGCTGGAAGGCGCCGATCGGCACCGGCCCGTTCACCCTCGCGCAGTGGAAGCCCGGCCAGTCCGTGGAGCTGGCGCGCTTCAAGGACTACAGCGCCCGTGACGATGCCGGGCCGGATGGCTTCACCGGCAAGAAGCAGGCGCTGGTCGACACCGTGCGCTTCATGATCATTCCCGATGCGGCCTCGGCCAAGGCGGCTCTGCTGTCGAACAACGTCGACCTGCTGCCAGACGTGACTGCCAGCGACGCCCAGGAACTCAAGGCGATGCCGGGAATCCAGGTGTCAGTCAGCCCGATCATGGCGATCTGCGGCCTGCTGTTCCAGACCAACGACCCGTTGCTCAAGGACGTGCGCATCCGCCAGGCCATCGCCCGTTCGCTGGATTACGGACAAATGGTCACCGCCTTGTCCAACGGCTTGTCCGAGCCCAACAACTCGGCGATCCCGCAAACCAGTCCCTTCTACGACACCACGGCGAAACAGGGTTACCAGTACGACCCGCAAGAGGCCCAACGTCTGCTGAAGGAGGCCGGTTACCACGGCCAGCCGATCAAGATGATCGTCAACAAACGCTATCAGCAGATGTTCGACATGGGCGTGTTGAGCCAGGCCATGGCCCAGGCCACCGGCTTGAACATCGAGATGGAAACCCTGGAGTGGGGCACGCAACTGGAGCGTTACCAGAGCGGTAACTACCAGATGATGTCGTTTTCCTATTCATCGCGCCTGGACCCGGCGCTGGGCTTCGATTCGCTGATGGGCGACAAGAGCAAGGAACCGCGTAAGGTCTGGGATAACCCTCAAGCCCAGGCGTTGCTGCGTGATGCGGTGCGCCAGAGCGACACGGGCAAGCGCCAGGCGCTGTTCGATCAGTTGCATCGCATGATGATCGAGGACACGCCGATGGTGATCATCTACAACGGCACCATTATCGGTGGGCTGCGCGACAGCGTCCGTGGCTACCACTCCTGGCCGGTGGCCAAGCCGCGACTGTGGGGCGTCAGCCTCGCAGCCCAGTAACGCGGAGCCTGATCATGTTGCGTTTTATCCTGCAAAAACTCGGGATGGCGATACCGACCCTGTTGCTGATTTCGGTGATGGTGTTCGCGTTGATTCGCCTGATTCCCGGTGACCCGGCGCTGTTGATGCTCGGCGACATGGCCGACCCGCAGAGCCTGGCCGACATGCGAAGCAATCTGGGCCTGGATCACTCGCTGGCGACCCAGTTCCTGATCTGGTTCAAGGCGGTGCTGAGCGGTGACCTGGGCTTTTCCATCAGCACCAAACAGGCGGTGTTGCCGCTGATTCTGGAGCGTTTCAGCGTCAGCGCGATCATCGTGCTGGTGGCGGTTTTCCTGGCCACGCTGATTGCGGTGCCGGTCGGCCTGATCGCTGCCTGGAAACAGAACAGCGCCCTCGACCTTGGGCTGGTGACCACCGCCACCTTACTGTTGTCGATTCCCAGCTTCTGGCTCGGCCTGCTGTTGCTGCATGCCTTTGGCATCAAGCTGGGCTGGTTGCCGGTGGTGGGTTACGTGAGCTTTGCCCAGGCGCCGTGGCAAGCCATGAGCTTCCTGGTGCTGCCGGTGATCACCCTGACGCTGGTGGAATTGGGTGCGATCACGCGCATGGCCCGTGCCAGCACCATTGAAGTCTTGCGCCTGGAGTACATCGCTCATGCCCGTGCCAAGGGGCTGTCCGAACGTGCGGTGTTGTGGCGCCATGCCTTGCCCAATGCCTTCGCGCCGACATGGACCCTGGTCGGGCTGATCCTCGGCAACCTGTTGGGCGGGATTGCGGTGCTGGAAACCGTGTTCACCCTGCCAGGCATCGGCAGGCTGATGGTGGATGCGATTTTCGCCCGCGACTACCCCGTGCTGCAGGGTTGCCTGCTGCTGATCACCTTCATCTATGTGCTGGTCAACCTTTGCGTGGATCTGCTCTACCCACTGTTCGATCCAAGGGTGAAGTTATGAGTTCGAATATCCCTGTGGCCCCCTTTGTCGGTGCCGCGAGCCCACCTGTCAAGCAGCGCCGTGCGTGGCCGGCGGCCAACGCCCTGATCGGTGGCAGCCTGTTGCTGGTGCTGATTGCCCTGGCCGTGCTCGGGCTGGTCTGGACCCCGTTCGACCCGTTGCGCATCGACCTGTTGTCGCGCCTGCAAGGACCGTCTGCGATGCACTGGCTGGGCACCGATGAGTTTGGTCGCGATGTCTTCAGCCGGTTGTTGATCGGTGCCCGCACCAGCCTGTGGATCAGCCTGCTGACTGTCACGGTCGCGGTGCTTGCCGGTACGCTGATCGGCATGCTTGCCGGTTACCTGCGCGGCTGGACCGACCGCTTGCTGATGATGTTCAACGATGCGTTGCTGGCATTTCCGGGAATTCTCATGGCCCTGGGCATCATGGCGATCATCGGTGCGAGCAAATACGGGATCGTCCTCGCCCTGGGCATCGCCTACACGCCATCGGTGGTGCGTGTGGTACGGGGCACGGTGCTGTCGCTGCGCGAACTGGAGTACATCGAAGCGTCGCGGGTCATCGGCAACTCGGAGCTGTACACCATGCTGCGGCATATCGCGCCGAACTGTCTGGCGCCGCTCTGTGTGCTGGCCACCAGCATGTTCGGCTGGGCCCTGCTCTCGGAAAGTGCCCTCAGCTTCCTGGGCCTGGGCGTGCCGCCACCCGCTGCGACCTGGGGCAACATGCTCGCCAGCAGCCGGCCCTACATCGCCTCGGCCAGCTGGCTGGGGATCTTCCCGGGGCTGTTCATCTGCCTGGCGCTGTTGGCAATCAATCTGTTCGGCGATGCACTGCGCGATCGTCTCGACCCGCGGATGAGGAAATGAGCATGGCATCCAGCAATCTGTTGTTGAGCGTGGAAAACCTGAAGATCCGCGTGGGTGACGATGGCCCCCTGGCGGTCGACGACCTGAGCTTCAGTGTCGCACCGGGCGAGATCGTTGCACTGGTCGGCGAGTCCGGCAGCGGCAAGACCATGGCCGCTCGGGCCGCGATCGGGTTGCTGCCGCCTCCGATGCAAGTCTGCGGTGGCCGCCTGGAGTTCCAGGGCCGTGACCTGGTGACCCTCGATACTGCCGGGTTGCGGGCCATCCGTGGGGCGAGCATCGGCATGGTGTTCCAGGAACCGATGGTGTCGCTCAATCCGGCGTTGAAGATCGGCCAGCAGATGAGCGAAGCGTTGCAGTTGCATACCGACCTTGATGCCGGGCAGATCCGCGAGCGTTGCCTGACCATGCTGCGGCGCATCGGCATCAAGGACGCCGAGCGCTGCCTGCAAGCCTATCCGCACCAGTTCTCCGGCGGCATGCGCCAACGGATCATGCTGGCGTCGGTGATGCTATTGCGTCCGGCGCTGCTGATCGCCGATGAGCCGACCACCGCGCTCGATTGCCTGGCCCAGCTGGACGTGATCGAGCTGATGCTGGAACTGACCCGCGAGCAGGGCACGGCGATCCTGTTCATCAGCCATGACCTGTCACTGGTGGCGCGCTATGCCCATAAAGTGGTGGTGATGCGCCATGGCAAGTCGGTGGAGCAGGGCACGATCAATGACATCCTGCTGACGCCCAAGGCCGAGTACACCCGGCAATTGCTGGAGGCGTTGCCCCGGCGCGGCGAACTGGCAGCGCTGCCGCTGAGCAAGGGCCCATTGGTGGAAGTCGATCAGGTGTGCATCGAGCATCCCGGGCCACCCTCGTTCTGGGGCAAACGCCAGTACAAGCGCGTGGTGCATTCGGCCAGCCTGGCCATTGCGCCGGGGGAAACCCTGGCGCTGGTCGGTGGCAGTGGCTCGGGCAAGACCACCCTCGGTCGTTCGCTGGTGGGCTTGATCAAACCCTGTGCCGGGGCGATCCGCTTCAAGGGCGTGGACATTCTCAAGGCCGCCAACCGCACCCATCGGCTGCAATGCCAGATGATCTTCCAGGACCCGTATTCATCGCTCAATCCGCGGATGAGAATCGGCGAGATCCTGGCTGAGCCGCTGCGTCACGAGCCCGACCTCAATGCCTTCCAGCGCAGCGAGCGGGTCGCGCAGACCTTGCGTGATGTGGGCCTGGGCGAGCAGTTCGTCGAGCGCTTTCCCCATCAACTGTCCGGTGGCCAGCGCCAGCGTGTCGCCATTGGCCGTGCCCTGGTGCGCCATCCGCAACTGGTGATCGCCGACGAGCCGATCTCCGCGCTGGACATGACCATCCAGAAGCAGATTCTCGAACTGTTCGAGCGCTTGCAGGCGCAGTACGGCTTTGCCTGCCTGTTCATCTCCCATGACCTGGCGGCCGTGGAGCGCATTGCCCACCGGGTGGCGGTGATGCACCAGGGGGAAGTGGTGGAAGTCGGCGCGCGCGACCAGGTCTTCGACTTTCCGCGGCACCCCTATACACGGCAATTGCTGGCGGCGGCCAGCCCTCTGGAAAAACTCGCTGACGGCGGCTACCGAATACGACCGGCCAACGTTTGATTTAACCCCCTGATCACACCCCGCGCGCCTGTCCCGAAACCGGCGCGAAGGGGGGAGTCATGCCCGTAAAAAACAATAAGACCAACAGGAGCCAAACATGAGCAACAACAATCTGAGCCTGATCGTGACCAGTGTCAGCCTGATGGGCGGGGGCCTCTTGAGCGCCCAGGCCCAGGCCGAGTTCATCAAGGACAGCAAGGCCGACCTGGAACTGAAGAACTACTACTTCAATCGCGATTACCGTGAAGACGCCGGGCAGTCCAAACGCGAAGAATGGGCGCAGGGTTTCATCCTCAACCTGAAGTCGGGGTTCACTGAAGGCACGGTGGGTTTTGGCGTGGATGCGGTCGGCATGCTCGGCTTGAAACTCGATTCCAGCCCCGACCGCTCAGGCTCGGGTTTGCTGTCGCGGGACAACGAGGCCGAGCCGGGTCAACCGAGCTACGCCAAGCGTGCGCACGACGAATATTCCAAGCTGGGCGTGACCGGAAAAATGCGTTTCGCCAAAAGCGAGTTGCGCAGCGGCTACCTGCTGCCGGACCTGCCAACGCTGCAACCCAACACCAGCCGGCTGTTCCCGCAGACCTTCCGTGGCACCCAGGTGACGTCCGCCGACATCAAGGACCTGAGCCTGACCGGCGGCCAGATCGACCGGACCAAACAACGCGAATCCACCGATTACGAAGACATGGGGCTGACCAGTCAAGGCGGCGCCTACAAGAGCTCGGCCAAAAGTGATCAGTTCCGTTTCATCGGCGGCGATTACAAGCTCATGCCGAACCTGATCCTGACCTATCACTTCGCCCAGCTGGACGACATCTACCAGCAGCACTACGTGGGCCTGAAAAACAGCTTCGCCCTCGGCGGCGGTACGCTGAAAACCGATATCCGTTACTTCGATGCGGACAAGGCCGGTGCAGGGCTGGCGGGTCAAGTCGACAACCGTGCGCTGAGTACTCGCGTGGCCTACAGCTACAAGGGCCACAGCCTGGGTGGCGGTTATCAGGAGCAATTCGGCGACACGCCTTTCACCTATGTCGATGGCACCAACACCTATCTGTTCTCGGAGTATCAGCTGAGTAACTTCTCCCAGACCAATGAGCGGGTCTGGCATGCGCGCTACGACTTTGACTTTGCGGTGTTGGGGGTTCCGGGGCTGACGTTCTCTACTCGATGGGCCAAGGGCGATCAGGCCCAGGTGTTGGGGTTTGCTGGCGAGGGGCGGGAGTGGGAGCGGGATATCGACCTGGGGTATGTGTTTCAGTCGGGGGCGCTCAAGGGGGTTTCGTTGCGCTGGCGTAATGGGTTTAGCAAGGCCAATTACCTGCGGGACATGAACGAAAACCGGGTGATCCTTGGTTACACCGTGGCGCTTTGGTGATGAATGCTCCTGTGTGTACGCCAGTCAAATTTGGGGGCTGGCTCCGATCAAACTGTGGGAGCTGGCCTGCCGGCGATGGCGGCCTGACAGCCGACCTGTGTTTTGTTGACCGCGTACATATCCATTCCTGCGGTAACGGCCACCTATGGTTTAGCCTCTTGCCTGTAGGAGCGAGCTTGCTCGCGAAAAACGTCTGGAGAACGCTTTCATTCAGACAGGGCGCGTCATCGTTAACGACCTTCGCTGGCAAGCCAGCTCCTACAGGGGGACGCGTTGACTTGGGATCAGGTCGGCCCACAGGCCGCCTCGCTTTTGCTTTGGCCCCATCGAGAGGCCGAGAGGAGGTTCTGCGCAGGCGGGCCCCTGTAGGAGCGAGCTTGCTCGCGAAAAACCTGAGAGCGCTGCGGGGTTCCAGGTTCCCCGCGTCATCGTTTAAAACATCACCCCTTGTTACGCGCCACCCCCATCTTGCTAGCCACCTCCAGGTGCCGATGCAACAGGGTCGAAGCCCATTCGTTATCCCCCTGTTCCAGCGCATCAAGAATTGCCAGGTGCTCCAGGCAGGACACCTTGACCCGCTCGACGTTACTCGCCGAATGAAACTCGGTCAGGCGCCGCAAACGGTTCTGCTGCTGGATCGACTGCAGGATGTAGGTATTGCCGGACGCCGCCGCCAGCAGTTCGTGAAACTCGGCGTTGCTTTCGAAAAACCGCTGGCCGTCGACCTGGCCTTCGAGCAGTTCGAGCTGGCGCTGGCGGCAGCGCCGGAATTGTTCGGGATTGATCTTGAAGGTGGGTTCGAGCAGGCCGGCCGGCTCGACCAGCATGCGAAAGCGATAGCTCTCGAAGCGTGTCTGCGGGCTGCTCAGGGTGGGCAGGAACATCCAGCCGTGACCGTGCTTGCGCTGCATCACGCCCTCATCGGAAAGCCGCAACAGGCAACGGCGCAGCACGCTTTTGCCGGCGCCGTAACGGCGCAACAGGTCGCTCTCGGAGATCTGGTCGGGCAACACCTGGTTCAGCCGGTCGTCGATCAGCCGGGTGTAAAGCTCGTCTTCCTCGTTGTGCAGCTCATCGAATTGTTGCGGCAACACCGCAGAGCTTTGCAGCGGTACGCAAAAGCCCTGTTGCGGCAGCGGCTCGATCAGCTGTTGTTCGGCCAGGTACGACAGGGCACTGCGGATCGGCGAGCGCGACACGCCCAGGCGCTGGCTCAGTTCCACTTCCTTGAGGTGGGTACCGGGTTGCAGGTCGCCGGACTGAATGGCGGAAAGGATCTGGCCGGCGACTTTGGTCTGCAGCGAGGTGAGTTGAGCCATGGCGCGTTGTGGTTCCTGTGACAGGGGAGGGAAGGATACCCGAAAAGACCGGAAAGCTTCGATGCGCCCGGAAGCTGAATTATAGGCCGCTCAAATACATTTATGCAGCGCCTGATAAAACCAATTGTGTATTATTCGGAATATAAAAACATTGCCAGTAAAGATAATGGCAATTTGTGAGGATCCACCGTTATGACCTATGTACCTCTGCCCAGAGCCTTGCCCCATGAGTGCGGCGTCGACCCTCGCGGTATCGTCGATTTCCTGGCGGCCGTCAGCAGTGCCGGACTCGAGCTGCACAGCTTCATGCTCTATCGCCAAGGCGCGGTGGTGGCAGAAGCGTTCTGGCGACCGTACTCGGCGCACCGCATGCACGTGCAGCATTCGGCGACCAAAAGCTGGACCGCCACCGCCGTGGGTTTGTTGATCGATGACGGTCGCCTGAGCCTCGATGACAAGGTGGTCAGCTTTTTCCCCCAGATGTGTCCGCAAGACATAAGCGCGAACCTGGCGGCCATGACCGTGGAAGACTTGCTGACCATGCGCACCGGCCATCAACGGGGCATTTCCGGCGGCGACTGGCGCAACCTGAAAACCAGCTGGGTCGAAGCCTTCCTGCATGAGCCGGTCGTTGTACCGCCGGGAAAAGACTTCATCTACAGTAGCGCCTCGAGCTTCATGTTATCGGCGATCGTCACCCAGGTCACAGGTCTTACCCTGCACGCCTTGCTGCAGCAGCGGGTCCTGGATTTTCTCGGCATGGACAAGCTGGAATGGGACCTGGCCCCTGGCGGTTTCAACTCCGGCGGCAACGGCTTGAGCTGCACCACGGAAGACTCGTTGAAGTTCGGCGTGCTGCACCTCAACCGCGGCCAATGGCAGGGGCGCCAGTTGCTGTCGGCGCAGTGGATCGCCGAGGCCACCCGCAATCAGGTCGACGATGTGTGGATGGGCGAGTTCGACGGCAAGCAGTACCTGCCGCGCAACAAGGACAACAACGCCGAGGCGCAACGTGAGGGCTACGGCTATCAGTGGTGGATGACCCGGCATGGCGGCTACTACGCGTCCGGCGTGTTCGGCCAGTACTGCATGGTACTGCCGGACCAGGACACGGTCATCGCCTTCACCTGCGGGCTGCAACTGGGCGAGCGCCGCTTGAAAGCCGCGATCTGGGAGCACCTGTTCCCGGCGCTGGGGCGCGAAGCGGTCGATCCGCACACCAGCCAGGGGCAACTCGATGCCTTGATCGATGACCTGCGCCTGCCGACGCTGCAAGGCTCGAGCACCTCACCCAACGCTGCTGCCCTGCAGGGACGTTTCGCCGTCGAGCCCAACGAAGACGGCGTACTGGAGCTGGGTTTCGACTTTCACGATGACTACTGCGACTTCAGTCTGGTCGATCACCGTGGGCGGCACAGCCTGCGGGTCGGCCTGCAGCAGCCTGTCGAATCCCGGGCCAGCATCACCGGCAACTACCTGCATCACCAGTACCAACCGGAACAGACGCCCGTCATCGCCCAGGGCCGGTGGAGCGCAGAAGGGGCGTTGCAGATGGACTGGCGTTTTGTCGAAACCACCTTCGGCGACCACGTCAGCTGCCGCCTGCAAGAGGGCCGCTTGCTGTTCGATCGCGGCGTCAACACCAATGCCGGGTCGATGCAACGCCCGACGCTGATCGGCACCCGGATCTGACCCTGATTAAATGGATGGAGCACCTTTGATGAAGCAGATTTCCACGTCGGCGCTGTGGGCGCCCTTTACCCCGATGCGCCAGTTCAATCGCCAGCCGATGCTGTTCGAAAGCGCCGAGGGCATGCACTACACCACCACCCAGGGCCAGCGGGTGCTCGACGCCATGGCCGGGCTCTGGTGCGTCAACGCCGGTCACGGCCAGGCACGGATCGTCGAAGCCATCCGCGAAGCGGCAGGGCGCCTGGACTTCGTCTCCTCGTTCAAGATGAGCCATCCGGCAGCGCTAACCATCGCCGACGCGTTGGCGGCGATTGCGCCGGCGGGGCTGGACAAGGTGTTCTTCACCAACTCCGGTTCCGAGGCTGTGGACACCGCGTTGAAGATCGCCCGGGCCTATCACCAGGCCCGCGGCGACAGTCGCCGGACCAAGCTGATAGGTCGCGCCAAGGGTTATCACGGCATGGGGTTCGGCGGCTTGTCGGTGTCCGGTATCGGCCGGCAGAAGCGGGACTTCGGGCCGCTGCTCGGCGACGTTGCGCACCTGCCGCTGCCCTATGACGCCAGCCTGCGCTTCAGCGAAGGCCAGCCGCAGCAGGGCGCGCACTATGCCGAGGCGCTGCTGCAGCTGCTGGAAATCCACGACCCGGCGACGGTGGCCGCGGTGATTGTCGAACCGGTGACGGGGTCTGGTGGCGTCTATGCACCGCCCGTGGGTTACCTGCAGAGGCTGCGCGAGATCTGTGACCAGCATGGCGTGTTGCTGATTTTCGATGAAGTGATCACCGGCTTCGGACGCCTGGGGCACTCGTTCGCGGCCCAGGCGTTTGGCGTCACGCCAGACCTGATGACCCTGGCCAAGGGCCTGACCAATGGCGCCGTGCCCATGGGCGCGGTGATGGTCAGTGGCGCGGTGTACGACGCCTTCATGGCGGGCCCCGAGCAAGCCATCGAATTGATGCACGGCTACACCTATTCCGCTCATCCGTTGGCCTGTGCGGCAGGCCTGGCGACCCTCGCGGTGCATGAGGAGCTGGGGATCAACGCCCACGTCCAGCAGGTGGCGCCGCCATGGCAGCGCGCCGCGCTCGCGCTTCGTGAGCAGCAATGGGTGCAGGACGTGCGGGCCATCGGCCTGTTGTGTGCGGTCGAACTAAAATCCCGCGATCGTGCGCCGGGTGCTCGCGCCGGTGAAGTCGCCCAGCGGTGTTTCGAGGCCGGCCTGCTGGTGCGGGCTTCAGGGGAGAACATCGTGCTGTCGCCGCCACTGATCATCAGCGAAGCACAGATCACGCTGATCTTCGACACCTTGCAGCGCGTGCTCGATCAAGTCGCCTGAGGAGGCCCGATGAACCCTTTGGATTTCTACATCGACGGCGCTTGGGTCCGTCCTTTGGGCGGGGAAACCCTGGAGGTGATCGACCCGTCCACCGAACGCGCCATCGCTGCGATCAGCCTCGGTACCCGCGCCGATCTCGACCTCGGCGTCGCCGCGGCCCGGCATGCCTTCACGCTCTATTCGCAATGGTCCCGCGAGCAGCGCCTGGACCTGCTGGCCGCGATCATCGAGGGCTATCGCCAGCACAGCGAAGCGCTGGCGGAGTTGGTGCACCGGGAGATGGGCGCGCCGCTGTCACTGGCCCACAGCGCCCATGTGCCGGCGGGCCTCGGGCATCTGCAACGGGCCTTCGAGGTGCTGCGCGATTATGAGTTCGACCGAGCGCACGGCAGCACCCTGATCAGCCGCGAGGCGATTGGCGTCTGCGGGTTGATCACGCCCTGGAACTGGCCGCTCAATCAACTGACCTGCAAGATCGCGCCGGCGTTGGCGGCCGGTTGCACCCTGGTGCTCAAGCCCAGCGAGAAGGCGCCGCTGTCGGCAATGCTGCTCGCCGACATTCTTCACCAGGCCGGCGTGCCCAAGGGGGTGTTCAACCTGATCAATGGCGATGGCCCGACCCTCGGCGATGGCATCGCCCGCCACCCCGACATCGATATGGTTTCGTTCACCGGCTCGACCGGTGCGGGGATTGCGGTGGCCAAGGCGGCGGCAGATACCGTGAAACGGGTGTCCCAGGAATTGGGTGGCAAATCGGCCAACCTGATCCTCGCCGATGCTGATTTCGACGCCGCCGTGCGCCATGGTGTCAGCAGCTGTTTGCGCAACAGCGGCCAGTCGTGCAACGCGCCGACTCGTTTGTTGGTGCCACGGGCACAGCTAGCCCGGGCGATAGACATCGCACGGTCTGTCGCGGCGCACAGCTGTTTCGACGACAGCCAGGCGTCCAGCGCCATGGGGCCGCTGGCGAATGGGGCACAGTTCGAGCGGGTCCAGGCGCTGATCGGCGCTGCCATAGAGCAAGGGGCACGGCTGGTCTGTGGCGGCGTCGGGCGTCCCGAGGGCGTGACACAGGGTTATTTCGTCAAGCCGACGGTGTTCGCCGATGTCCATCCGCACATGCCGATCGCCCGCGAGGAGGTGTTCGGGCCGGTGCTGGTGATCATTGCCTATGACACGGAGGAGGAGGCCATCGCGATCGCCAATGACAGCCCTTACGGCCTGTCGGGCTACGTCACGGCGGGCACCCTGGAGCGGGCCCGGGCAGTGGCACGGCGCTTGCGCACCGGCATGGTCCACCTCAATGGCAGCAAGGCCGACAATGGCGCGCCTTTTGGCGGCTACAAGCAGTCGGGCAATGGCCGCGAGTGGGGCGTGCACGGGCTGGAGGACTACCTTGAAGTGAAGTCGATGTTCGGCTATCAGCCGTGATTTCTGCAGATAGTTATCGGTGAATGTGAGGGCCTCTTCGCGAGCAAGCCCGCTCCCACATTTGAAATGCATTCCAATGTGGGAGCGGGCTTGCTCGCGAAGGCGGCGGTTCAGACAACATAAACCTATGGGCTAAAGATACTTGTCAGTCACCGCCCCCTCCGAAGCACTGCACACCGTCTTCGCATACTTGGCCAACACCCCACGCTTGTACTTGGACTCAGGCCTAACCCAACGGCTCTTGCGCTCAGCCAGGTCTGCGTCGGACACATCAACGGTAATCTGCCGGGTTTCAGCATCAATGGTGATCCGGTCGCCATCTTCGACCAACGCGATCGGCCCGCCTTCAAACGCCTCGGGCGTGATATGCCCCACCACGAAACCATGGGAGCCGCCGGAAAAGCGCCCATCGGTGATCAGCGCCACTTCCTTGCCCAGGCCCTTGCCCATCACCGCCGAGGTTGGCGAGAGCATTTCGCGCATGCCCGGCCCGCCCTTGGGCCCTTCGTAGCGAATCACGATCACATCGCCCACCTGCACTTCGCCGTTGAGGATGCCGGCCAGTGCGCCTTCCTCGCCGTGGTACACCCTGGCCGTGCCTTCGAAGCGCAGGCCCTCCTTGCCGGTGATCTTGGCCACGGCGCCGGTGGGCGAGAGGTTGCCGCGCAGGATCACCAGGTGCGAGTCCTTCTTGATCGGCTGGTCGAAGGGCAGGATCACATCTTGCCCTGCGGGGTAGTCGGGCACGTTTTCGAGGTTCTCGGCGAGTGTCTTGCCGGTCACGGTAAGCACGTCGCCGTGCAGCATGCCGGCCGCGAGCATGCGCTTCATCAGGGGCTGGATGCCGCCGATGGCCACCAGCTCGCTCATCATGTATTTGCCGCTGGGACGCAGGTCCGCCACCACCGGAGAGATCTTGCCCAGCTCGACGAAGTCGTCGAGGGTCAACTCGACGTCCACGGCATTGGCCATGGCCAGCAGATGCAGCACGGCGTTGGTCGAGCCGGCGAGGGCGATCACCACGCGGATCGCGTTTTCGAAGGCCTTGCGGGTCATGATGTCCCGGGGCTTGAGGTCGAGCTTGAGCAGTTCCATGACTTGCTGGCCGGCGCGGTAACTGTCCGACGCCTTGTCGCTGCCCACCGCGTCCTGGGAACTGGAACCGGGCAGGCTCATGCCCAGCGCTTCGATGGCCGAGGCCATGGTGTTGGCGGTGTACATGCCGCCACAGGAACCGGGGCCGGGGATCGCCACTTCCTCGATCTGCTTGACCTGGATCTCGCTGATGTCACCGCGGGCGTGCTGGCCCACGGCTTCGAACACGGAAATGATGTCGGTGTGGCCGGCGCCGGGGCGAATGGTGCCGCCATAGACGAAAATCGACGGGCGATTGAGCCGCGCCATGCCGATCAGGCAGCCCGGCATGTTCTTGTCGCAACCGCCCACGGTCACCAGCCCGTCAAAGCCTTCGCAACCGACCACCACTTCGATGGAATCGGCAATCACCTCACGGGACACCAGCGAATATTTCATGCCTTCGGTGCCGTTGGCGATGCCGTCGGAAATGGTGATGGTGTTGAAGATCACGCCTTTGGCACCGGCGGCATTCGCACCTTTTTCCGCTTCGATCGCGAGTTTGTCGATGTGCATGTTGCAGGGCGTGACCATGGCCCAAGTGGAGGCGATGCCGATTTGCGGTTTCTTGAAGTCTTCGTCGGTAAAGCCCACGGCACGCAGCATGGCGCGGGCGGGCGCGGCCTCGACACCGTCGATGACCTGGGAGGAATATTTGCGCAGATCGTTTTTATCGCTCATGGCTCTTTCCCCACATGTTCAACTGGTGACCACTGAGTATAGACACCCATCCACGGCAACCAACCCGCGCGGGCTGGCCTTGTCGTGATATTCTTGGCAACAACTTGGTTTGATCCATTCAGTTTTCCTGTCCTTGAGACGGGCGAGCAGAATCACTGTCGCTCAAGTAGCTGAAGCCAAAAAAGATAAGAAGTCAGTTCAGTAGGGACATATAACTGGGGTCGATGCATTCAATCGGCCTTGCGTGCCCACCCTCCAGACATCATGTGCGAGAACCCGCGGCAGACTTGCCTGAATGCCGTGAACAAGCGGCTCGCGATTGCAGATGGAGGGGCGGATGGCGTTTTATCATAGGTGCTACAGATGTTTAAGAAAGTGAACACGGCCCTGCTGGGGCTGGCCTTGTCGTTGGGGATGACGACAGCCCAGGCCGAAGAAGCCAGGAAAGTCGACGTGCTGCTGATTGGCGGCGGCATCATGAGTGCGACCCTGGGTGTGTGGCTCAACGAGCTGGAACCCGGCACCTCGATGGAAATGATCGAGCGCCTCGACGGCGTCGCCCTGGAAAGCTCCAACGGCTGGAACAACGCCGGTACCGGTCACTCAGCCCTGGCCGAGCTGAACTACACCCCGGAAGACGACAAGGGCAACGTGTCGATCCCGAAGGCCGTTGAAATCAACGAGGCGTTCCAGATCTCCCGTCAGTTCTGGGCCTGGCAGGTTCAGCAAGGCGTGCTGAAGAACCCGCGTTCGTTCATCAACTCCACACCGCACATGAGCTTCGTGTGGGGCGATGACAACATCAAGTTCCTGAAAAAGCGCTACGAAGCCCTGCAGGCGAGCCCGCTGTTCGCCGGCATGCAGTACTCCGAAGACCCGGCCGTGATCAAGAAGTGGGTCCCGCTGATGATGGAAGGGCGTGACCCGAACCAGAAAGTCGCGGCCACCTGGAGCCCGATCGGCACCGACGTGAACTTCGGCGAGATCACCCGCCAGTTCGTTGCGCACCTGCAAACCACGCCGAAATTCGACTTGAAGCTGTCCAGCGAAGTCCAGGACATCACCAGGAACGCCGACGGCAGCTGGCGCGTCAGCTACAAGAACCTGAAAGACGGCAGCAAATCCGAAACCGACGCCAAGTTCGTGTTCATCGGCGCCGGCGGCGGTGCCCTGCACCTGCTGCAGAAGTCGGGCATTCCTGAAGCCAAGGAATACGCAGGCTTCCCGGTAGGCGGCTCGTTCCTGGTGACCGAGAACCCGACCATCGCCGAACAACACCTGGCCAAGGCCTACGGCAAAGCCTCGGTTGGCGCTCCGCCGATGTCGGTTCCGCACCTGGACACCCGCGTGCTGGACGGCAAGCGCGTGATCCTGTTTGGCCCATTCGCGACCTTCAGCACCAAGTTCCTGAAAGAAGGTTCGTACCTGGACCTGCTGACCACCACCACCACGCACAACGTGTGGCCGATGACCAAGGTTGGCATCAAGGAATACCCGCTGGTGGAGTACCTTGCCGGTCAGCTGATGCTGTCGGATGAAGACCGCCTCGACGCCCTGAAGGAGTACTTCCCGAACGCCAAGGCCGAAGACTGGCGCCTGTGGCAAGCCGGCCAGCGCGTGCAGATCATCAAGCGCGACGAAGCCGCCGGTGGCGTGCTGAAACTGGGCACCGAGATCGTTGCTTCGCAAGACGGCAGCATCGCCGGCCTGCTGGGCGCATCCCCAGGCGCTTCGACTGCCGCACCGATCATGCTGACCGTGCTGCAGAAAGTCTTCAAGGACAAGGTCGCGACCCCGGCCTGGCAGGAAAAACTGCACCAGATCGTGCCGAGCTATGGCACCCAGCTGAACGCCAACCCGCAAAAGGTTGCCGAGGAATGGGCCTACACCGCCAAGGTGCTGGAACTGACTCCGCCACCGGCGATTGGCCAGGCCGTTGCTCCGGCTGTCGAGGCTGAGAAGGCCAAGGCACCGAAAGAGAATGCTGCGGCAGACATGGCGCTGTAACTGAGCGCCTGATCAGCAAGCCCACTGCGCCAGGGATGGCCAGTGGGCTTTTTTGTGCCTACTGTCCCCGGTTCTCCCGGTTCTCCCGGTTCCACTGTAGGAGCGAGCTTGCTCGCGAAGGTCGTCAACGATAACGCTTTAAACCTGACACACCGCAGCGTGCTCAGGTTTTTCGCGAGCAAGCTCGCTCCTACAGTTCATCAGTTCATCAGTTCATCAGTTCCATCTGATCCGTATTTTCCAGCGCTTTCTGCCCCTGTTATGCATTCAGCCCAACCCCCACAATAACGGCAAGTTTCGCCGCCTTGGCCGCGGTGCACCGTATTTTCGAAATGTTGGAGTCTTTATGGGCAAGATGGCGTTTTTCCTCGGTGGTTTCCTGGTGTTGACCATTCTGATCGGCATCCTGGCGACGATTTCGCCGGTGTGACCTCCGTGGCGGCTACTTCACCGGGTCTTTATGCTTGATGTCCCCACAGAAAATATCGACGTTGCCATCCGTCGCTGCGGTTCGCACAACGACGTGATAGTCACCGGACAGCAAGACCGGCAAGGCCACCGGCACGCTTCTGGAGAACGTCCAACCGCGAATCGGTTGGCGCTCGGTGTTGACCCTGTCATTCATGGCGTAGGCGACGGGCCCGGGTTGCTCGCAGCTGCCTTTATTGATGAAGCTGTAGAGGCGCAGGGGCAGGGTGGCACCGCTTGGCGCACCGCTGATGAAGAAACTGAGTCCGGTTTGCTGGTCCCAGGCGGACAACGCGACATTGCCGATCTGGCCGGTGTTCTGCCGGGTAGCGACCAGGGTGACCGACACGCTCTGGTTTGGTGAACTTGTGCAGCCGAACAGGCTGGCGCAGACCATCAGCGCCGCCAGGGAATGTCTGAGTTTCATTGCAAAACTCCTTTTTCATGTGAACGAACCGGACTTCCAGCAGCGAATCCGCGAGGCGCTGCAGGATTATCGCCTGTCGCTGCCCCATGACCAGGCCATCGGCACGTTTGCCGTGGCCTATGCCAAGCAGAATGCCAAGGACTATGCCGCGCTACTGGCCGCGTACAGGTCCGGGCGGATCACCGCGCTCATGGAAGAAGATTGACCCGCGACCGTTGCACCTAGCGCCCGTGGGCGTTGTCTGCCAGTTGCGCGGTATCGACCCGGACGAAAATGGAATCGCCCACCGCGGTCAGCACGTCCCCGGCGAAGACTTCGCAGATGACTCGCGTCTTGCGCCCGACTTCACCTTCCACCCGCGCCCGCAGGGTGAGCGGGATGCCCATGGGCGTCGGCTTGATGAACTTGATGCCGAGGTTGCCGGTGACGCAATTGATCCGCGGCAGGCTCGCGACTTCACGGTTTTCCGCGCGGTAGTGATAGGCCATGACCGCCCAGTTTGAATGGCAATCGACCAACATGGCGATCAGCCCGCCATAGACCAGGTCCGGCCAGCCGCAGTATTTGGCATCGGGCACGTGCTCGGCCATGACATGCACGCCGTCTTCATGCCAATAGCTCTTGATGTGCAGCCCGTGGGGATTGCTGCTGCCGCAGCCGTAGCACACGCCATCGGGCGCGGCGGTGTCTTGCAGGGAGGTATCGAGTTGGGACATGTCGTGTTATCCGAAAAATGAGCCAGACCTGATGGACGTTAACGCTCAATCATAATCGGTGAGGCCTGCGGGGGAAATGTTTTGAGGCACAACGCGCCTCTGTAGGAGCCGGCTTGCTGGCGATCGATGGTGGCCGTTATGCCGCCATCGCTGGCAAGCCAGCTCCTACAGGGATTTGCGGGGTATGTTGAATTTGTGGTGTGACACAGATCTGTAGGAGCCGGCTTGCTGGCGATCGATGGTGGCTGTTATGCCAGCCATCGCTGGCAAGCCAGCTCCTACAGGGATTTACGGGGTATGTGGAATTTGTGGTGTGACACAGATCTGTAGGAGCCGGCTTGCTGGCGATCGATGGTGGCCGTTATGCCGCCATCGCTGGCAAGCCAGCTCCTACAGGGATTTACGTATGTGGAATTTGTGGTGTGACACAGATCTGTAGGAGCCGGCTTGCTGGCGATGCGATGGTGGCCGTTATGCCGCCATCGCTGGCAAGCCAGCTCCTACAGTGGATCGGGTGCAGCCGTGAGAGATGGGGCGGCTGTCAGGCCGCCATCGCTGCGATGGGGCGATCCGAGAAGGCAACTCCTAAATCCGTGCCAACGCCTGCGCCAGGTCTGCGCGCAGGTCTTCGACATCCTCCACCCCAACAGACAACCGCACCAGCGCATCGCCGATGCCCAGTTGCGCGCGGGTTTCCACGGGGATGGTGGCGTGGGTCATGATCGCCGGGTGCTCGATCAGGCTTTCCACCCCGCCCAGGCTTTCGGCCAGGGCGAAAATCTGCACGTTTTCCAGGAAACGCCGGGAGCCGGCCAGGTCGGTGTTCAGGTCGACGGAGATCATCCCGCCGAAGCCGCGCATCTGCTGGCGCGCCAGTTCGTGCTGCGGGTGCGAGGGCAGGCCCGGGTAGTAGACGTGGGCGACTTGCGGCTGGCGTTCCAGCCATTGCGCCAGTTCCAGTGCGTTGCTGCAGTGGCGTTCCATGCGTAGCGCCAGGGTCTTGACCCCGCGCAGGGTGAGGAAGGCGTCGAACGGCCCGGCGATGGCGCCCACCGCGTTCTGCAGGAAACCCAGGCGTTCGGCCAGCTCGGCGTTCTGCCCGACCACGGCGATGCCGCCGATCACGTCGGAGTGGCCGTTGAGGTACTTGGTGGTGGAGTGCAGCACGATGTCGAAGCCCAGTTCCAGCGGACGCTGGATCCACGGACTGGCAAAGGTGTTGTCGGCCACGCAGATGATGCCCCGGTCGCGGCAGGTGCGGGCGATGGCGGCGAGGTCGGTGAGGCGCAGCAGCGGATTGCTCGGGGTCTCGACCATGACCATGCGCGTGTCGTCCTGCAGGGATGCTTCGAACGCCGCCAGGTCGGTCAGGTCGACAAAGCTGAAGCGGTGCCCGGCGCTGCGCTGGCGCACCTTGTCGAACAGGCGGAAGGTGCCGCCGTACAGGTCGTTGCCGGAGACGACGTGCGAGCCGGCGTCGAGCAGCTCCAGTACCGTGGAAATGGTCGCCAGGCCCGAGGCGAAGGCAAAGCCCCGGGTGCCGCCTTCGAGGTCGGCCACGCAGCGTTCCAGCGCCCAGCGCGTCGGATTGTGCGAGCGCCCGTAGTCGAGGCCCTTGTGCACCCCGGGGCTCTGTTGCAGGTAGGTAGAGTTGGCGTAGATCGGCGGCATCAGCGCGCCGGTCGAAGGGTCCGGCGTCTGCCCGGCATGGATCACGCGGGTGGCGAAGCCCTGTGGCGGGGCATGTTCATCGTGCTGACTCATGGCAGGGATCTCCGCAAATGATTGAGCATGTCGGTTCGGGTAATCAGGCCGTGGAAACCCGAGGCATCCTGGATGATCGCCACCAGCCCACGACCCAGTTCTGCCTCCAGTTCCGCCAGTGAGGCGCCGGGGGAAAGGGTTTGCAATTTGTCGGTCATGGCGCTGGAGACGGTCTTGCGAAAGTGCTTAACGTCTTCATGCACGCCCAGCAGGATGTCGGACTCGTCGATCACCCCGACCAGTTGTTTGCCGTTGACCAGCACCGGCAGTTGCGACACATCCGCCAGGCGCATGCGCTGGAACGCGGTGAGCAGGGTGTCGTCGGGGCCAACGCTGATCACCCGGCCATCCTCGAAGCGCCGCGCGACCAGGTCGCGCAGGTCGCCGTAGGACTTGCGTTGCAGCAGGCCCTGATCGTTCATCCACTGGTCGTTGTAGACCTTCGACAAGTAGCGCGTACCGGTGTCGCAGACAAAGCTGACCACCCGTTTCGGTTGGGTCTGCTCGCGGCAGTAGCGCAATGCCGCCGCCAGCAGGGTGCCGGTCGACGAACCGCCGAGAATGCCCTCGGCCTTCAGCAACTGGCGGGCATGATCGAAGCTTTCCTCGTCGCTGATCGAATAGGCGTGGCGCACGCTGGACAGGTCGCAAATCGACGGAATGAAGTCTTCGCCGATACCTTCCACCGCCCAGGAACCGGGGGTGGGGAGGGTGCCACTGCGGCTGTATTCGGCCATCACCGAACCGACCGGGTCGGCCAGGACCATTTCCAGATCCGGTTGCACGCGTTTGAAGAAGCGGGTCAGGCCGGTGAGGGTGCCCGCCGAACCGACACCGACGACGATCGCGTCCAGATCATGCTGGGTCTGCGCCCAGATCTCCGGCGCGGTGCTGCATTCGTGGGCCAGGGGGTTGGCCGGGTTGTTGAACTGGTCGGCGAAGAACGCATCGGGAATTTCCGCCGCCAGCCGCGCGGCGACGTCCTGGTAGTACTCCGCATGGCCCTTGCCGACGTCGGAACGGGTGATGTGCACCTCGGCGCCCATGGCCTTGAGGTGCAAGACCTTCTCGGTGGACATCTTGTCCGGTACCACCAGCACCACCCGGTATCCCTTGGCGCGGCCGACCAGGGCGAGGCCGAGGCCGGTGTTGCCGGCGGTGGCTTCGACGATGGTGCCACCGGGTCGCAGGCGGCCATCGCGTTCGGCGGCATCGATCATCGCCAGGCCGATGCGGTCCTTGATCGAACCGCCGGGGTTCTGTGATTCGAGCTTGAGAAACAGCGTGCAGGGTCCGGTATCGAAACGGCTGACGCGTACCAGTGGCGTGTTACCGATCAGTTCGAGTACGGCAGGGCGGGAGTCGTTGGGCATGTCTTCACCTCGTTGCGCTAGCACCATGGATGGACAAAAAGACGGCGGCGAATCATCGCGCCAGTCGTGAAATTGTTGTGTCTGGACCATAGGCCGGGAACGCCACACTCGCAACCGTCCGGGCGAAAAGTACCCCCGACATTGGGGAAGTTTTTTCAACGGGCACGCCCGCTAGCGAAACCTTTGGGGTATGGCCTCGGCAAACGGATAGAAGGCAAACCAGGGCTTGGCTTCGTCGATGACGCGCTGGAAGGATGGCCGCTGCGTCAGCCTGTCGAAATACCCGCTCAAGTGCGGGTGGCCGTCGGGGAAGGGTACCAGCGTGCTGGCATAGAACAGGGCCGGCGCGGCGGCACAGTCGGCCAGGCTGAAGTCCGGGCTGGCCACCCAGGTTCGCGAGGCCAGCTGGCGCTCGAGCATGCCGTAGGCCGTGGCGAGCATGGCCCGTTCCCCGGTCAGGTCGCCGTTCGTCCCATGCAGGCGGTCGGCGACTATCCGTTGCAGCGGCCCCTGCACGTACTGGTCGAAAAAACGGTCCCACAGGCGCACTTGCAGCGCGTTATCGCAATCGCCGGGCAGCAGGCAGTGCTGGGCGGAATAAGCCCGGTCCAGGTATTCGATGATCACACTCGATTCCGCCAGTCCTTGCGGATGCGCGTGATCGCGGATGACCGGGAATTTGCACAGGGGCCATAACGCCGAGAGTTCCGCCCGGTCTTCCTCGCTGGAAAGATCGATGATTCGCCTCTCAAAGTCGATCCCATGCTCGTAAAGCGCGACCAGTACCTTGTGGCAGAACGACGAAAGCGGGTGGTAATAGAGTGTCAGGGGCATTCTTCAACTCCTCGTTCCAGCGACGGGATGCCAGGTGGCGAGGCGTCCCACGGATGATTGCAGTGGCTCGGAGATTAAGTCGCAGGCGCGGTCTTCGCTACCTTGAACCATGAACTAGACTCATGCCGTTGGTCGGGCAAGTCAAAGGTCAATTACTCAAGCAAGCGTGGGGGCTGGGTCATGGCAAAGGACAAGAAGGGCGCGCCCAAGGGGCGTTCCGCGCCAGACGAGAAGCTGAAGAACAAGGATTACCTTGAGCAGTTGCGCCTGTTGCACGTCGAAATGGTCAAGTTGCAGGAATGGGTGAAAGCCGAGGGCATCAAGATCTGCGTCGTGTTCGAGGGGCGCGACGGCGCCGGCAAGGGGGGCACGATCAAGGCCCTTACCGAGCGCGTGAGTCCGCGGGTGTTCCGGGTGGTGGCATTGCCTGCGCCCACCGATCGAGAGAAGAGCCAGATGTACGTGCAGCGCTACTTGCCGCACTTGCCCGCAGCGGGCGAAGTGGTGATCTTCGATCGCAGTTGGTACAACCGCGCGGGCGTCGAGCGGGTGATGGGCTTCTGCACCCAGGAGCAGGTGGACCTCTTCCTCAAATCGGTGTCCCACGTGGAGCGCGCGATTGTCGATTCGGGGGTCATCCTGCTCAAGTACTGGCTGGAAGTCAGCCCCGAGGAACAGACCCGTCGACTCGAAGCGCGCATCAAGGATGGTCGCAAGATCTGGAAGCTGACCCCCATGGACCTCAAGTCCTACAGCCGCTGGTTCGACTACTCGCGAGCGCGTGACGCCATGTTCGAGGCGAGCGATAGCGAGCATGCCCCCTGGCTCGTGGCCAACTCCAACGACAAGCGGCGGGCACGCCTGAACATCATCAGCGATCTGCTCAGCCGCATCCCCTATAAAGAAGTGGCGCGGGACAAGGTGGTATTGCCCAAGCGGCAGAAGCCGGGCGGTTATCGCGAACCGGATTATCCGCTGAAGCGGATCCCCGAGAAGTACTGATGGGTACGCACCCGGGGGCCATTGTCCCATGAGCCAGCCAGACGCTTCCCCGCCCGCGGCGGAACCGGGCCGTATCGTGCGCCGTGACACCAGCGAAGACCAGGCTGGCTGGGGCCGCTGGTTCCCCGGACTGCGCACGCTGCGCGGCTACCACGTGGCGTGGTTGCGCCACGACCTGATGGCCGGGCTGGTACTGACCACTATGCTGGTGCCGGTGGGCATTGCCTATGCAGTGGCATCGGGGGTACCGGGCATCTATGGCCTGTACGCCACCATCGTTCCGCTGATCGCCTATGCGCTGTTCGGCCCCAGCCGGATCCTGGTGCTGGGGCCGGATTCCTCGCTGGCGGCCGTCATTCTAGCGGTGGTCCTGCCCCTGTCCGGCGGTGATCCCCAACGCGCAGTCGCCCTGGCGGGAATGATGGCCATCGTCTCGGGGGCCGTGTGCATCCTCGCCGGCATCGCGCGCCTGGGTTTCATCACCGAGTTGCTGTCCAAGCCGATTCGCTACGGCTACATGAACGGGATTGCGCTGACGGTGCTGATCAGCCAGTTGCCGAAGTTCTTCGGTTTTTCCATTGATGCCGAGGGGCCGCTGCGAAACCTGTGGGCCATCGCGACCGCGCTGATCGAGGGCAAAACCAACTGGACCGCGTTCATGGTCGGTGCCGGCACCCTGGTGGTGATCCTGCTGCTCAAGGGCCACAAGCGCATACCCGGCATCCTGATCGCGGTGGCCGGTGCGACGATCGCCGTGGATGTGCTGGACCTGGCGGCGCGGGCGGGGGTCAAGGTCCTCGGCCCGCTACCCCAGGGCCTGCCGTCGTTCGCCATTCCCTGGATCACCAGCGCCGATATCGTGCCGGTCCTGATCGGCGGTGGTGCCGTGGCGTTGGTGTCCTTTGCCGACACCAGCGTGCTCTCGCGGGTGTACGCGGCGCGCACCCGCACCTATGTCGACCCGAACCAGGAAATGGTCGGGCTGGGCATTGCCAACCTGGCCTCCGGATTGTTCCAGGGGTTTGCGATCAGCAGCAGTTCCTCCCGTACGCCCGTGGCCGAAGCCGCTGGCGCCAAGACCCAGTTGACCGGCGTCGTCGGCGCGGTAGCGGTTGCCTTGCTGCTGGTGGTGGCACCGAACCTGTTGCAGGACCTGCCAAACAGTGCCCTGGCTGCCGTGGTGATCGCCTCCGCCATCGGCCTGATCGAGATCACCGACCTGCGGCGCATTTATCGCATGCAGCGCTGGGAGTTCTGGCTGTCGATCGTCTGCACGGTGGGCGTGGCCGTGCTGGGGGCGATCGAGGGCATCGGCCTGGCCATCCTGATTGCGGTCATCGAATTCCTCTGGGATGGCTGGCGCCCATACTCTGCGGTACTGGGGCGCGCGCGAGGGGTCAGGGGCTTCCACGACATCAAGCGCTACCCGGACGCGCGGCTGATTCCCGGCCTGGTCATCTTTCGCTGGGATGCCTCGCTGTTTTTCGCCAACGCCGAACTGTTCCACGAGCGGGTACTGGACGCCGTGGCCGCATCGCCAACCCCCGTGCGCTGGCTGGTGCTGGCGGCGGAACCGGTCACCAGCGTCGACGTGACCAGCGCCGACATGTTGGCCGAGCTGGATGACACCTTGAAAGCGGCGGGCATCGAGTTGCGCCTGGCCGAGATGAAGGACCCGGTCAAGGACAAGCTCAAGCGCTTCGGGTTGTTCGAGCGGTTTGGCGAGGCGGCGTTTTATCCGACCTTGAACGCTGCCGTCAGCGCCTACCTCGCGAGCCATGCGGTGGAGTGGCCATACCCCGAGGAGGAGGCGCTGCCCGGACACCGATAATGGCCATTTCGATCTCCTTTTGGCCAACCCCGCGCTATGAACCGGCCGGGCGGTGGGCAAGAATCGGAACCGGAGGCGGGTGCGCACCCGCCTCCCCATCGATAAATACGAACCTGATCTTCCTTGCCCTTGGCGGTTTTGCCGGGCACTGCCGCGTACAGCACATAAAAACCATCGAGCTGACTTGGGGAATTGATCCATGGACACAATCAAACGCCTATTGGGTGCCACCGTTTGCGGGCTGACACTGCTGGCCAGTGCCG
Organism: Pseudomonas sp. YuFO20; assembly: GCF_035064975.1. Taxonomy (NCBI): domain Bacteria; kingdom Pseudomonadati; phylum Pseudomonadota; class Gammaproteobacteria; order Pseudomonadales; family Pseudomonadaceae; genus Pseudomonas; species Pseudomonas sp. YuFO20. The sequence goes on along the minus strand of NZ_JAXDEO010000051.1, from coordinate 12,860 downwards.
TACAAGCCGAGCAGCGCGAATTGCGGGTGTACAACTGGGCGGACTACATCCTGCCGTCCGTGCCCAAGGACTTCGCCGACAAGACCGGCATCAAGGTCACCTGGGACACCTTCGACACCAACGAATCCCTGGAGGCCAAGCTGCTGACCGGCAACTCCGGCTATGACCTGGTGGTGCCGTCGAACCAGTTCATCGAAACCCAGATCAAGGCCGGTGTGTTCCAGAAACTGGACAAGGCCAAGCTGCCCAACTGGAAGCACCAGGACCCGGCCCTGCTCAAGTTGCTGGACAAGAACGACCCCGGCAACCAGTACGGCGTGCCTTACATGTACGGCACCGTGTTGATCGGCTTCAACCCGGCCAAGGTCAAGGCCGCGCTGGGCGAGAATGCACCGGTGGACAGCTGGGACCTGGTGTTCAAGCCCGAGAACATGGAGAAGCTCAAGGCCTGTGGTGTCGCCATGCTCGACTCGCCTTCCGAGATACTGCCGTTGGCCCTGCATTACCTGGGGCTGGACCCGAACAGCCAGAACCCCGATGACTACGAAAAAGCCAAGGCGCTGATGCTGAAGATTCGCCCTTATGTCACCTACTTCAACTCGGCCAAGTACATGACCGATATCGCCAACGGTGATATCTGCGTGGCCATCGGCTACTCCGGCAGCTTCTACCAGTTCGGCAATCGCGCCAAGGAAGCAGGCAATGGGGTGGTGGTCGATTGGCGTTTGCCGAAGGAGGGCGCGCCGATCTGGTTCGACACCTTTGCCATTCCGAAAAGCGCGAAGAATGTCGAGGAAGCCCACGAATTCCTCAACACCTTGCTCGACCCGACAGTCATCGCACCGATCAGCGACTTCCTCGGTTACCCGAATGCCAACACGGACTCGTTGCCTCTGATCAACAAGGAAATCACCGGCAACCCGAATCTCACGCCGACACCCGAGGCGCTGAAAACCCTGTACGTCGTGCAGCCGTTGCCGCAGAAGCTGGAGCGGGTGCGTACGCGGGTATGGACCTCCATCAAGTCGGATAAATAACCCTCGAACCCATCGGATCCTCCCTGTGTTGAGCCTGGTGTTGAGGGTCAGAACTCCGGCGTGTACTTCAAGCTGAACATCAGGTTACGCGGTTCGCCGAAATTGTTGTTGCCGCTCAGCTGGTTGTACGCCGCCGTGTAGTAGTGCTTGTCGAACAGGTTGTTGGCGTTCAGCGCCAGGCCGATCTCCGGCGTCAGCTGGTAGCCGGCGCGTGCGCTCCAGACGGTGTAACCCGGCACGTCGTAGGTGTGTTCATAGCCCAGGGTATGGCTTTGGGTGGTGAAGCCCAGGCCCGTGCTGACACGGTTCCAGTCGCCGCTGAACTGGTAATCGCTCCACACCCGCAGCATGTGCTTGGGCGTCCAGGTGCTGAAGACCTTGCCTTCGTTTTCCGGGTCGTCGAGGAACTTGGTGGTGTTGTAGGTATAACCGGCAAACAGCTGCAGGCCGGTGAGCACTTCGCCGCTGATTTCCGCGTCGAGCCCCTGGCTGCGCACTTTGCCCGCGGCAATCGAGCAGTACCAGCCGTCGCAGGCGAAGCCCGAGGCCAGGTCGTTGAGGGCTCGGTTTTCCTGGTCGTAACGGAACAGCGCCAGGGAGGTGTTGACCCGGCCGTCCATCAGCTCGCCCTTGAGGCCGACTTCGTAGTTGCTGCCGATCACCGGCTTGAGCATCTTGCCGCTGGCGTCGCGCAGTGCCTGGGGTTCGAACACGTCGGTGTAGCTGGCGTACACCGCCCATTCGCGGTTCAGGTCATAGATGATGCCGGCGTAGGGCGTGACTTCCCCGGTTTCGTTGGCGGTGCTTTCCGGGTCGGCGTTGACCACGTCGCTGAATGCGAGCTGGCTCCATGACTTGTAGCTGTAGTCGTACCAGCTGACCCGCGAGCCGAGCACCAGGGTCAATGGTTCGATCGGCTTGACCCGCCAGCTGCCGTACAGGCCTTTTTGCCGAATGTCGTATTTGCTCGGCGTTGCCCGGCCGCCGGGGGTATTGAGTATCCCGTCGTAGCTGATTTCCGGGCGGTCGTGGTTGATGCCGAAGATGGTGTCGGTGCTGTTATTGAAGGTTCGGGCGAACTTGTCGTCGGACGTGTACTTGGAGTAGTTACCGCCGATCATGACTTCGTGCTGCATGGCCAAGGCGTCGAAGTGGCCGATGAGGTTCATGTCCAGGCCGAGCTTGGTGGCGTCGAAATCGGTCACGAAGTCGGCGTACTGCACGCCGCTGCCGTCGGCTTCCAGGCCATCGCCGCTGCTTTGCAGCCGCTGGTTTTTCGACTTGTTGTTTTCCGTCATGCGCACGGCGCCGACCTTGAAGGCCCAGTCGTCGTTGAAGTGGTGCTCAAGATCGGTGTAGACGGTGGTGACATCGATGTCCGAATGGTTCCAGCGCGCGCCGGTGTAAGTGGAGCGCGACACATCGAGGGGGCTGCCGTCGGAATAGCGCGGCAGGCCGCGGATCATCGGGCGCGACTCGGCATCGGAGTAGCTGACTGCCAGGCCCAGGGTGGTGTCCTCGCGCAGGTCGAAGTCCAGCGAACCGTACAGCGAGTGGGTCTTGCTCCATTCGTAGTCGATGAACGAGTCACTCTGGTCTTCGTCGGCGACGAAACGCCCACGAATGGTGCCGGCCTGGTTCAAGGGCCCGCCGGCGTCCAGTTGCAGGCCGTAGTGATCCCAGGAACCGGCCTTGCCGGTGACCGTCACGGTCGGGGCATACTGGCCGCGCTTGCGCACCAGGTTGATCGCGCCGCCGGGGCTGCCGGTGCCCTGCAGCAGGCCGGAGGCGCCGCGCAGCACTTCCATGCGATCGAAGAAGATCAGGTCCTGGGTGGCCCAGTTACCCAAGGCGTAGGTGTTGCGCGGGATCGGCACGCCGTCATATTGCCAGTCATCGATCTGGAAACCGCGTGAAGTCACGATCATGCCTTTGCCTACGCCCTGAAGGCCGACCAGGCCGGTCGTCTGGTTTACCGCGTCCTTGAGGTCGACCAGGTTCTGATCGTCCATTTGCTTGCGGGTCATGACGGTGACCGACTGCGGGATTTCCTTGAGGGTGTGGGTGCCCTTGCCGATGGTCACCGCCCGGGCGGCGTAGGAACCCGAGCCTTCGGTAGTGGCGTCGTCGCTGTTTTCGATGATATTGGTCGCGCCCAATTGCAGCGTAGCGCTGTCGGTGGCGGCTGGCTCGACGCTGAAGTTGCCCTGGGCGGTCACCCGCAGTTGCAGGCCGCTGCCCGCCAACGCCCGCTGCATCGCTTCTTCAGCGGACATCTGGCCCTTCACCGCCGGTGCTTGCTTGCCCTGCACGAGCGCCGGCTCCAGCGAGATGATTCGTCCGCTCTGGCTGGCAATGACATTGAGGGTACTGGCGAGCGGGCCGGCGGGCAGATTGAATGGCAGGGTTTGCGTCTGCGCCTGCACCTGTGACAGGCCAGGGCCTGCCAGGGTGGCCAGGGCAACGGCGACGGAAAGCGAGTGGGACCACGGGTTGAACACAGCATTCTCCTGAAGGTGTGAGTGTCAGGAGATAGGTGGGACGAGAAATGAAAACCGGACACGAATAAGAGTGATTTGCAAAAAAAATTATTCTTTGGCCGGTTTTGCGCGAATCAACGTCAGCCACGGACTGTAGTGATCGACCCGGATCGGCAGGGTTTCCGCCAGCGCCGCGAAGGTGCGCGCAGGGTCGTTGAGCGGGAACACGCCTTGCACCCGCAAGTTGCGAACTTCAGGGGCCAGGCGAACAAAACCGCGACTGTAGGGGCGCAGCGCATCCACGACGTTTTCCAGGGGCTCGTCCAGCACATTGAGGCGCCCGCCGAGCCAGTCGGCGCGATAACGCTGATCGCCAGAAACCGGTTCGATGTGCCGCGCGTAGAGCAGGGCGGATTCTCCCTCCTGCAGGTCACGTCGGGTGCCATTGAAGAGCGTGGCTTGGACGGAGTGCTCCAGCACCACCACACGACTGGCATCCTGCTCCTGGGCGACGAGGAAACGCGTACCCAACGCGCGCACCTCACCCTGGGCGGTGCGCACGCGCAACGGACGGCGGGGATCGGGCGCGACCTGAATCACCAGTTCGCCGTGGCGCAGGATGACCAGCCTTTGCTGGCCGTCGAATTGCAGGTCCACCGCGCTGTCGGCGTTGAGGCTCAGGCGGCTGCCGTCGGCCAGGTTGAAATCCTCGCGCTGCCCCCGTCCGGTGGACAGGTCGGCGAACAGGCTGTCGCCCAGCGGGCTGCGCGCACCCAGCCACAAACCGCCACCGAGCAGGCCTAAACCTGCGATTACCCGCAGCGCATCGCGCCGCGATGCCTGCGGTTGCAAGAGCACCTGGCGGGCATGCTCGGTGTGCCCCGGCAAGCGTCGATCGAGGGCGCGCAGGGTGTTGAAGGAACCGCCCAGGCGCTCCTGCAATCTGGCCCAGGCCTGGGCGTGCGCCGGGTCCTTGGCCAGCCAGGCATCGAAACGTGCCTGCAAGGCGGGCGTGGGGGTACCGGCGCGCAGGCGCACCATCCAGTCGATGGCCTGCTCGCTGACAGGGTCCAGGCGCTCTGTTTTCATGTCGCCATCTCGCTCAGGTAGCACTGGCGCAACGCCTGCTTCATGTAGCGGCTGACCGTGCGCTCCGACAGGCCCAGCTTTTGGGCGATTGCCACATAGCTCATGCCGTCCAGCTGGCTGTAGAGGAAGGTGGCCTTGACCACCGTCGGCAGGCCATCCAGCGCCCGGTCGATGGCGACCAGGGCTTCGATCAGCTGCAGCTGTTCTTCGGGGGACGGGGCGAGCATCTCGGGCAGGGTGGACAGGCGTTCGAGATACGCCAACTCCAGCTTGCGCCGGCGATGCCGATCGAAAATGAGCCGTCGGGCGATGGTCGAGAGGTAGGCGCGGGGTTGTTCGATGCTGTCGGGATCGACCCGGGCCATCAGCATCTGGCAAAACGTATCGGCGGCAGTGTCCTCGGCGTCCGCATGATTGCGCAGCCGTCGCTGGATATGCTGCAGCAGCCAACGGTGATGATCGCTGAAAAAGTAGCTCAGCTTGCTGGTCGAAGGAGGTTGCACCGGTGGATTTTCCAGATGTTAGTGTGAATCGTTCTCAATACTACCTTTGAGCGACGAGCCACCGCAATCGGGACTTTCCGGGCAACCGCTGTGGGGGGACCGGTTTTACAGCTTCAGAGATTATTTATCGGCATTGGTCGTGCGTATCAGATTGTTGCGCAACGCCACGATCGCCTGCTGCATCTGTGCGAAATCGTCGGGATCGAGGCCCGTTTGCGGAAAGCCGTCTTCGGTCAGTTCGGTGCGTAGTTGGCGACCGGCGTCGGTCAGGCTGATGCGCACCTGGCGTTCATCTTCCGGGTCGCGCTGGCGCAGCAGGTAACCCATCGCCTCGAGCTTTTTCAGGATCGGGGTAAGGGTGTTGGATTCCAGGAACAGCTTTTCCCCGAGGCTGCCGACGGTCTGGTTGTCCTGTTCCCACAGCACCACCAGGGTGATGTATTGGGTGTAGGTCAGGCCAAGTCGTTCGAGCATCGGCTTGTAGGCCTTGCCGAACGCGAGGTTGGTGGAATAGACCGCAAAACACAGGAAGTCGGAGAGCTTGAGATCCAGGGCGGACGTCTTGTCGGTGCTTTTCATGGGGGGTTCTCTTTGGGCAGGCTGCAAACTGAGACTGTACATCGTATGCGATGGTGTCGGAAGAGCACTAACCCTGCGGCCGCCTGGCCGGTCCCCCCGGGAACCGGCCGTGCCATGGGTTACGCGGTCTGGACGTTGATGGCGACGTCAATGTTGCCACGGGTGGCCTTGGAGTAGGGGCAGATCGCATCGGCATTGTGGGCCAGCTCGGTCGCGACTTCCTGTGACAGGCCCGGCACCCGCAGGGTCAGGCGGGCCTGGAGGAAGTAGGCGGCGCCGGTCTGGCCCAGGTCGACTTCGATGTCCACGGCCGTATCGGCCGGCAGGGTCACCTTCGCCTGTTGGGCGGCCAGGCCCACCGCTGCGATGTAGCAGGCCGACCACGCCCCGGCGAACAGTTGCTCGGCTTTCGGGTGCGGTTGCACACCGGTCAGCACATGCGCCGGAGTGGTGCTGCCGGGGGACGACAGTTCGATGTCGAGGTTGCCGTTATGGCCGCGCGAGGTGGTGCCGGCGCTGCTCAGGGTGGTGTGGGTCTTGCCGGTGGCCAGGACTTTTTCGATCTTGCTCATGATGATTTCCTCAGGTTTACCGATATGTGGTTCGCATACGCATTGATCGCATGCGACATAAAATTAGACCGTAATAACGCTCAGGGCAACGTCGATATTGCCGCGTGTCGCCTTGGAGTAGGGGCAGATGGAATCGGCGATGTGCGCCAGTTCCGTCGCGACGTCCTGTGCCAGCCCCGGCACGCGCAGGGTCAGTCGGGCCTGAAGGAAATAGGCCGGACCCGTCTGGCCCAGGTCCACTTCGATGTCGACGGCCAGGTCCGCCGGCAGCGCGATGTTGCGCTCTGCAGCCACCAGGCCGACGGCGGCGGTGTAGCAGGCCGACCAGGCCCCGGCGAACAGTTGCTCGGCTTTCGGGTGCGGCTGGGTGGCGGCGAAAACATGGGCGGGCTGGGCAGCGCCTGGGGTCGACAGTTCGATGTCGAGGTTGCCGTTATGACCGCGCAAGGTGTTGCCGGCGTTGCTCAGGCTGGTGTGGGTCTTGCCGGTGGCCAGGACTTTTTCGATCTTGCTCATGGGGTGAATCCTCAAGGGGGCGGTCAGGTTCGATTAGTGTCGTATACGTTTAGATCGCATCCGATGCAAGTGATCGTCCTCCAGAAGCTGATTAGCGTCAAGGGGTATTTTCATCTCTGGACGACGAACGGTCTGATTCAATTCGCGTTCAATAAAAAGCCCCGGGCTGTTGAGGCCCGGGGCTTTTAACTATCGGTGCTCGACGGCGGGGTGATGATCAGCCCTGCGGCACTACCCGGGCTTCATTGCCGGTGCCTTCGATATAGACACTCTGGCCTTTGCTCAGAGCGGCATTGATCGGCTGGGTCACCGACACCAGCACGCCGCTTTTGGTGCGCACGATAATCTGCTGGGCTTGCTGCGGTTGATCATACTTTTTCTTCTCGGCGTAGTTGCCGCCCGCCGCACCGGCGAGGGCGCCGGCGACCATGGCCACATCGCGCCCGGTGCCCGAACCGATCAGGCTGCCGATACCCACGCCCGCCAGTCCGCCAAGAATGGCGCCGACGCCGCTGTCGTGGTTGGTCTGCATCTGCGTCATGGTGATCTGCTCGATTTTCCCCGAGCGGATTTCCATCTCGCCGGCGCCACCACTTCCAGCATCGACGGCGGCGCAGGCGCAAAGCACAAGACTTACGAGGGTAATCGTCAGCCAGGAAGCGGTGTTTTTCATGTCGAACTCCATCACCAGGGGAAGCGGTTCATGCAAACGCATCAGCGCAGGTTAGACGAAGGAGACTAGCACAGGGCCCCGGTTTTACTGGCCGCCCAACCGCTGCAGTTCCTGCTGCACAAAATCGGCGAACAGTCTGATCCGGATCGGGGTCAGCGTACCAAAGGCGTGCAGCGAATGAATCGCCAGCGATGGCAGGGGGTGGTCGGCCAGCACTTGTACCAAGGCGCCTGAATCCAGGTCTTGTTGCACCGTGCATTTCATCAGGTAGGCCACGCCCATGCCGCCGAGCGCGGCGCCGCGCAGGCCGAACCCCGAGTCCAGGCCGATGCGACCGCGGGGGACCAGGGTTTCACCGTCGGCAAAGACGATCGGCAGGGTTCGGCCATTGAATTGATAGCGCACGAAGGGCAGGGCGCGCAGTGCCTCGATGGAGGTAGGGGTGCCCCATTCGCCGAGGAACACCGGGGAGGCGACCAGGGCCATGTCGAGCTGGGCCAGGGTACGGCTTTTCAAGTCGCTGTCGAGGAGGCTGCCGACGCGAAAAATCACGTCGTAGGCTTCGCGAATCACGTCCACATGGTGATCGAGCAAGGTCAGGTCCAGCTCCACATCCGGGTGGTCGCAGAGAAACACCGAGTGGATCCTCGGCAGCAACAGGCGTCCCAGGTCGCTGGGCATGCTCACCCGCAGGTGACCGCGGGCGCCGCCGGTGTGACGCAGCGCATCGGCGCTGTCGTCGATGGCGCGCAGCAGCGGCGCGACCCGCTCGAAAAATGCCTGGCCCTCGGGGGTCAGGCCGAGCATGCGCGTGGAGCGGCGAAACAGCTTGGCGTTGAGTTCGGTTTCCAGCCGGGCAATGCTTTTGGAGATGGCCGAGGGCGTGGTGCCGGCATTGCGCGCGGCGGCGCTGAACGAGCCGGCTTCTACCGCGCGGACGAAGGCGATCAGGCTGGCCGACTGGTTCAACAGGTTGGACATCTTGTGACTCCGCAGCACAACAGATGTGCCTGGTGCTGGACTGGTTGGCGGGGATGCGCGCGACATAATACTGCGCTCCTTCAACAAGTGGAGTCAGCAGATGCAACGTCTACAAGGTAAGGTCGCGGTGATCACCGGCGGCAACAGCGGCATTGGTCTGGCCGCCGCGTGTCTGTTCGCCAAAGAGGGGGCGCAGGTGATCATCACGGCGCGCCGCCAGGAGATACTCAATGAGGCGATACGCCAGATCGGCCATGGCGCCATCGGCATCAAGGGCGATGTCGCCAGCCTCGAACACCATGGCGAGGTGGCCGAACAGGTGCGGGCGCGCTTCGGTGCGCTGGATGTCTACATGGCCAATGCCGGGGTCATCACCCTGACGCCATCGCAGCAGGTCACGCCGCAAGAATACGACGCGCAGTTCAACATCAACACCCGTGGCGTGTTCTTCGGGGTGCAGGCGATCACGCCGTTGCTGCGCGACGGTGGCAGCATCATTCTGACCAGCTCCCTGGCGGCGAGCAAAGTGCTCGACGGGCATGCGGTGTATGCCGGTTCCAAAGCGGCCATCGCGGCATTCGCGCGCAACTGGGCGCTGGAGCTGCGCGCGCGGCGCATCCGCGTCAACGTGTTGAGCCCAGGCCCGGTGGATACGGCGATCATTGGCAAACTGGGCGTCACCGAAGAACATCGCCCGGGGTTTGTGCAAATGATGGCGGACATGATTCCGGCAGGCCGCCTGGGCGAGGCCCATGAGCTGGCACAAGCGGCGCTGTACCTGGCGTCCAGCGACAGTGCATTCGTCAACGGCATCGAATTGCACGTGGACGGCGGCATGTCGCTGGTCTGACACAGGCCTCAGAATGTGCAGGAGGCATCGGAAAATACCACCCGGCCAAACTGTGCATTCGCATCCAGTGGCGTAATGGCCAGCAGGTGGTCCAGGCGAACCTCCTGCTGTCCATCAGCCGTTTCAAGGCGCAGAAACTCTTCCTTGTCGCTGGAGGTTCGCGTGGTCAACGCCGTGGCGACCAGGCGTGAGCCATCGTGCAACTCGATGTCCAGTCGATAACCGCGCAGGCAGGCGATCTCCAGATAGTCATGCAGATCGCAGTTCATGGGCCGGTAGGTGTTCATGTCGTTACTCCTGACAACCTTGCAGTTTGAGGATGAAGTAACCCTGTTTGTCGATTCACGCTCATTGTAGACATCACCTCGAAAATCACCCGATAAGAAAAACCGATACCCGCTTAAGGATTTCCCAGAGGCGGGGCAGGCCCGTGCGCCTTTAGAGTCACGCCCAAGGTTTGGCTGGCGGATGGCTGATGGGCCTGTCGCCGCTGCCACGCCAGTCGGAATTTCTATAAAAACAAGAAGGTGATAAGCATGAGTCACGACACGGTCGATATCAAAGCGTGGATCGACAACCGACCGGTTGCCGGGTACCAGTGGCTGATCATGAGCCTGTGTTTCTTCGTTGTGCTGTTCGATGGTTTTGATGTCGCGGTCATGGGTTTCATCGCGCCTTCGCTGATCCAGGACTGGGGGCTTTCCAAGGCGGCCTTTGGCCCGGTGATGAGCGCCGGCATGGTCGGCCTGGCCATTGGCGCCTTGACCGCCGGCCCTTATGCCGACCGCCTGGGACGCAAGAAAGTGCTGTTGATTGCCGTGACGGGTTTCAGCGTGCTGAGCCTGGCCTGTGCCTTTGCGCGCAACCCCTACGAATTGGCAATCCTGCGGTTGCTGACCGGGGTCGCGCTGGGCGCCGCAATGCCCAATACCACCACGCTGCTTTCCGAATACCTGCCGGAGCGCAATCGCTCGCTGTTCATCACCCTCATGTTCACCGGTTTCAACATGGGCTCGGGGTTGGGCGGTTTTCTCGCGGCCTGGTTGATCCCGCACCACGGTTGGCAATCGGTATTGCTCGCTGGCGGCATCCTGCCGCTGGTGCTGCTGCCGTTCCTCTGGCTGCTGTTGCCCGAGTCGCCGCGTTTCCTCGCGGCACGGAATGCCCCGGCCAGTCAGATCGCCAAGGTGTTGAACAAGTTGGGCGGGCGTTTCTCGGCGGCCACGACATTCACCATCAGCGAGCCCCAGGTCCAGCATAAGGCGCCGGTGCGCATGTTGTTCAGCGAGGGTTACCGCTTCGGCACGCTGGCACTGTGGATGACCTACTTCATGGGGCTGCTGGTGATCTACCTGACCATGGGCTGGATGCCGACGCTGTTGCGCGAAGGTGGCCTGTCCATCGAACGCGCAGCGACCATCACCGGCCTGTTCCAGATCGGCGGCACGGTCGGCGCGATTGTAGTCGGCTGGGCGATGGATCGACGTAATCCCAACGCCGTCATTGCGACCTCCTATGCATTGGGCGGCGCGTTCATCCTGCTGCTGGGGGCTTTCAGCCTGGAGTCGAGCCTTTTGGCATTCGGCGTCGTCGCGGCAGGCTTCTGCATGAGCGGTGCGCAGACCGGTCTCAACGCCTTTGCGCCCGGTTACTACCCAACGGATTTCCGCGCCACGGGGGTGAGCTGGATGCTGGGCATCGGTCGTTTCGGCGCTATCTTCGGCTCTCTCATCGGTGGTGCGGTGCTCAGCCTCGGGTTGGGCCTGCCGCTGCTGTTCACCCTGTTGAGCGTGCCGGCCTTCATCGCCGCGCTGGCGATCCTGGCCAATGGTCATGCACGGCGTCGGGTCAGCCAGGCTGTTCTGGCGCAATAATTATCTTCGAACACAGGAACTCGTCATGGCACGCATCATCGGTGGTCTCGCCGTATCCCACACTCCTACCATCGGCTTCGCAGTCGATCACGACAAACAGCATGAGGCGGCCTGGGCGCCGATCTTCGAAGGCTTCGAACCGATCAAGGTATGGTTGAAGGAGCAACGGCCGGACGTGTTGTTCTACATCTTCAACGACCACGTGACGTCGTTTTTCTTCGACCATTACGGCGCGTTCTCCCTGGGCGTCGATGAGCGTTACGAGGTTGCTGACGAAGGTGGCAACCCACGTTCGTTGCCGGCGGTTGGCGGGCATGCGGCGCTGTCGCGGCACATTGGCCAGAGCCTGATGGCCGATGAATTCGACATGAGTTTCTTTCGCGACAAACCGCTGGATCATGGCTTCTTTTCGCCGATGTCGGCGCTATTGCCCTGCGAGCCTGAATGGCCGGTGGAAATCGTGCCGCTGCAGGTGGGCGTATTGCAATTCCCGATCCCCACCGCGTTGCGTTGCTACAAGCTGGGGCAGGCGCTGCGCCGGGCGATCGAAAGCTATCCCGAAGACTTGAAGGTGGCGATTGTCGCCACCGGCGGCGTGTCCCACCAGGTGCATGGCGAGCGTTGTGGTTTCAACAATCCGCAGTGGGACGAGCAGTTCATCGATCTGCTGGTCAACGACCCGGTGCGCCTGACCGAAATGACCCACGCCGAGTACGCCACCCTGGGCGGCATGGAAGGCTCGGAGGTGATCACCTGGCTGATCATGCGCGGCGCCTTGTCGGCCACAGTGAAGAACCTACATCAGGACTACTACCTGCCGTCGATGACCGGCATCGCCACCCTGTTGCTGGAAAACCAGGACCGGCCGGTGCCCGCCGAGGTCAACGCGCGTCACTTGCAGCACATGCAGCACCAGTTGGCGGGCATCGAAAAACTCGAGGGCACCTATCCGTTCACCCTGGAGCGCAGCGCCAAGGGCTATCGGCTGAACAAGTTCCTGCACCGCATGATCGAGCCGCAATGGCGCCAGCGTTTTCTCGACACGCCCGAGGCGCTGTTCGAGGAAGGCGGCTTGAGCGAAGAGGAACGCGAGCTGCTGCGCCGCCGTGACTGGCGCGGGTTGATCCAGTACGGGGCGATCTTCTTCGTGCTGGAAAAACTCGCCGCGGTGCTCGGCATTCCCAACCTGCAGGTGTACGCCGCCATGCGCGGCCAAAGCCTGGACGAGTTCATGAAAACCCGCAATCAGCAGGTGCTGTACTCGGTGGCGGGCAAGGCCCCGCGCTGATCTGTAGGAGCGAGCGTGCTCCCGTTGGCTGTGAGTCAGGCGACATCTCTATCAACGGGTCGGCCGTCTTCGCGAGCAAGCCCGCTCCCACATTTTGATCGGTGTCATGCACAAGATCTGTGTGCACTGGAGATCCCTTGTAGGAGCAAGCTTGCTCGCGAAAGCGGTGGGTCAGGCGACATCTCTGTCAACGGGTCGGCCGTTATCGCGAGCAGGCTCACTCCCACATTTTGATTGGCACCGAGCACAAATGCCGGGTGCGCTGGAGATCCCCTGTGGGAGCGGGCTTGCTCGCGAAAGCGGTGGGTCAGGCGACATTTCTATCAACGGGTCGGCCGTCTTCGCGAGCAGGCTCACTCCCACATTTTGATTGGCGCCGAGCACAAATGCCGGGTGCGCTGGAGACCCCCTGTGGGAG
>NZ_JAXDEO010000050.1:0-47826 GCF_035064975.1 Pseudomonas sp. YuFO20 | reverse complement strand
CAGAAGTTTTCAAGGAATCCTTAACAACTTCAACCACTTGCGCTTCAGATCTCTCGTCAGCGGGAGGCGAATTCTACAGCGTTACACGCTGCTGTCAACACCTCTTTTTCAACTTCCTTTTGGCTTCGATGAACTGAAGCAATCCGCTGTCAAAACTATGTAACTCATTGTTTACCAAGGAGTTTTCCGTTTCGACTGCGCCGGAAGTGGGGCGAATTATAGGCCTCTGGAATTCGCCGTCAACCTTTTGTTTCAGGTTTATTCGGACTTGAGCGTAATACGCGCAAATGCCTTCTTGCCGGCCTGGCAAACGTGGGTCACACCCAGTACGTATATAAAGGAGCGATCAACCACCTCGCCATCGATACGCACACCACCAGAACCGAGCAGATCACGGGCCACAGCCGAGTTCTTCACCAAGCCTGCCTTATTAAGGACAGCCGCGATCGGCATGTCTTCGGCAGCCGTCAATTCGATCTCAGGCAGATCGTCCGGCAGCTCGCCATCCTTCATGCGGTTGCCTGCCGCGCGATGAGCATTGGCCGCAGCCTCCTCACCATGGAAACGGGCAACGATCTCTTCAGCCAGCTTGATCTTGATGTCACGCGGATTGGCACCCGCCTCGACATCGGCACGGAACGCATTGATCTCATCCATGGAGCGGAAGCTGAGCAGTTCGAAGTAACGCCACATCAGTGCATCCGGGATGGAGACCAGCTTGCTGTACATCACACCTGGTGCTTCCTGGATACCAACGTAGTTGCCCAGGGACTTGGACATCTTCTTCACGCCGTCCAGGCCTTCGAGCAATGGCATGGTCAGAATGCACTGGGCTTCCTGGCCGTAACCACGCTGCAGCTCACGCCCCATCAACAGGTTGAACTTCTGGTCGGTACCGCCGAGCTCGACGTCCGCACGCAAGGCCACCGAGTCGTAGCCTTGTACCAACGGATACAGGAACTCGTGAATGGCGATCGGCTGGTTGGTCGTGTAGCGCTTATCGAAGTCATCGCGCTCGAGCATGCGAGCCACGGTGTATTGCGAAGTCAGGCGAATGAAGTCGGCCGGGCCCATCTGATCCATCCAGGTGGAGTTGAACGCCACCTCGGTCTTGGCCGGGTCGAGAATCTTGAAAACCTGGGTCTTGTAGGTCTCGGCATTTTCGAGCACCTGCTCGCGGGTCAGCGGAGGACGCGTTGCGCTCTTGCCGCTTGGATCGCCGATCATCCCGGTGAAGTCGCCAATCAGGAAGATCACTTGGTGACCAAGCTCCTGGAACTGGCGCAGCTTGTTGATCAGCACGGTGTGCCCCAGGTGCAAATCAGGGGCAGTCGGGTCGAAGCCTGCCTTGATCCGCAGCGGCTGGCCACGCTTGAGCTTTTCGATCAGCTCGGACTCGACCAACAGTTCTTCCGCACCACGTTTAATCAGCGCTAGCTGCTCTTCAACCGACTTCATAACAGACCCGCAAGGCTCGAATTCAAAGGGGATCAACCATACAAGATCGCGCGGCAAATACAAAGTTTGGCCGGCGCAATGACGCCAATCCGCTGACAGAGCGTCTGCGGACTTGCTTAAGGGATGATTTGGTTATATTTTATACAGTTATTTCATCTTTATCATGTCATTCATCTTTTCCAATTCATCTTTTTCAAAGTCAAAACACTACCTATGACCAAAGAATCGTCTAAAGCGCCACCGCTTTACCCGAAGACCCACCTGCTCGCAGCGAGTGGCATTGCCGCCCTTCTGAGCCTGGCGCTTCTGGTATTTCCTTCCAGTGATGTCGAAGCCAAAAAGACAACCCTGAGTCTTGAACTGGAAAGCCCTGCTGAACAACTGACACAGGAACAAGACGCTGCAGAAGCCGTCCAGGCCACAAATGAGGCGGTCGAGTCTCCATTTGCGCAGATCGAAGACAGTGCGCAGGAACCCCAGGAAACCGCTCAAGCCGCACCTGCACCAGTAGTCCCTGCACCCACCCCTGCACCGGTTGCCGAAGAAAAGAAGGCGCCCACTCACAGGGAAGTGATCGTCACCAAAGGCGATACGCTCTCCACGCTGTTCGAGAAAGTCGGCCTTCCAGCCCCTTCGGTACATGACCTGCTGGCCAGCAGCAAACAGGCCAAGCAATTCAGCCAGCTCAAGCATGGGCAGAAACTCGAATTCGAACTGGGTCCTGATGGGCAACTGGCCAGCCTGCACAGCCAGGTCAGCGACCTCGAGACCATCACTCTGACCAAGAACGACAAGGGCTACAGCTTCAACCGCGTGACCGCCAAGCCCACCGTGCGCTCAGCGTACGTGCATGGCGTGATCAACAGCTCGCTGTCCCAGTCCGCTGCCCGTGCTGGCCTGTCGCACAGCCTGACCATGGACATGGCCAGCGTGTTTGGCTATGACGTCGACTTTGCCCAGGATATTCGCCAGGGTGACCAGTTCGATGTGATCTATGAACAGAAAGTGGTCAACGGCAAAGCGGTCGGTAACGGCCCGATCCTGTCCGCCCGCTTCACCAACCGCGGCAAGACCTACACCGCCGTGCGCTACACCAACAAGCAAGGCAACACCAGCTATTACACGGCTGACGGCAACAGCATGCGCAAGGCATTCATCCGTACCCCGGTGGACTTCGCCCGCATCAGCTCGAAATTTTCCATGGGCCGCAAGCACCCGATCCTGAACAAGATTCGCGCCCACAAAGGCGTCGACTACGCAGCACCGCGCGGCACGCCAATCAAGGCGGCCGGTGACGGCAAAGTATTGCTGGCGGGCCGCCGCGGCGGTTACGGCAACACCGTGATCATCCAACACGGCAATACCTACCGCACGCTGTACGGCCACATGCAAGGCTTCGCCAAGGGCGTCAAGACTGGCGGCACCGTCAAACAAGGCCAGGTCATCGGCTACATCGGCACTACCGGCCTGTCCACCGGCCCGCATTTGCACTACGAATTCCAGGTGAATGGCGTACATGTCGATCCACTGGGCCAGAAAGTAGCGATGGCCGACCCTATATCCAAAGCCGAACGCGCACGTTTCCTGGCGCAGAGCCAGCCACTGATGGCGCGCATGGACCAGGAAAAATCCACCCAGCTGGCTTCGGCCAAGCGCTAGGCCATGGCGCTCTATATAGGTGTGATGTCCGGGACCAGCCTTGATGGCCTGGACATAGCGCTGATCGAGCAGGCCCCGGCGATCAGGCTGATTGCAACACATTACATCCCGATGCCCGACTCCCTGCGCGCCGAGCTGCTTGGCTTGTGCGCCAGCGGTCCGGACGAGATTGCCCGCTCCGCCATCGCCCAACAGAACTGGGTGAAGCTGGCGGCACAGGGCGTTAACGCCCTCCTCGCCCAACAGCAGCTCAAACCCGAAGACATTCGCGCGATTGGCAGTCACGGCCAGACCATTCGCCATGAGCCCGCTCGCGGCTTCACGGTGCAAATCGGCAACCCTGCCCTGCTGACCGAGCTGACCGGCATCACCGTGGTCAGTGACTTCCGCAGCCGCGACGTCGCCGCCGGCGGGCAAGGCGCACCACTGGTTCCAGCCTTTCACGAAGCGCTTTTTGAAGAATGCACCGGCAACCGCGCGGTGCTCAACGTGGGTGGTTTCAGCAACCTCAGCCTGATTGAACCCGGCAAACCCGTTGCAGGTTTCGACTGCGGCCCGGGCAATGTGTTGCTGGACGCCTGGATTCACCAACAGCGCGGAGACAACTTTGACCGTGATGGCCAATGGGCAGCCAGCGGCAAGATTGAGCCAGCACTGTTGAAGGCACTGCTCAGCGACCCCTTCTTCGTGACAAAGGGCCCAAAGAGCACCGGCCGTGAAGTCTTCAACCTGCCCTGGCTGACCCGCCATCTGGCAGCGCTGCCGACCTTCGCTGCCGAGGATGTACAGGCAACGCTGCTGGAACTGACGGCATTGACCATCATCGAATCGCTGCACAGCGCCCAGGCAGATACTCAAGAGCTGCTGGTCTGCGGCGGTGGTGCGCACAACGCCACACTGATGAAGCGCCTGGCCAACCTGCTACCGAATGCGACTGTCAGCAGCACCGCCACTCACGGCGTAGACCCGGACTGGGTCGAAGCCATGGCCTTCGCCTGGCTGGCCCACTGCTGCCTGGAAGGCATCGCGGCCAATCGCCCAAGCGTCACTGGCGCTCGCGGGCTGCGTGTACTCGGCGCCATCTACCCCGCATAAGTGACGCACAGCAAAACGCCGCAGGGCCTCAGGGCCATGCGGCGTTTTGATGATACCGACGCGCTGATCAGATCGAGAACGAAGAGCCACAGCCACAGGTGGTGGTCGCGTTCGGGTTCTTGATGACGAAGCGCGAGCCTTCCAGACCTTCCTGATAATCCACCTCGGCTCCTGCCAGGTACTGGAAGCTCATCGGATCGACAACCAGACTCACACCTTCGCGCTCAACGATGGTGTCGTCATCGGCCACTTCTTCATCGAAAGTGAAGCCGTACTGAAAACCTGAACAACCGCCGCCCGTAACGAATACGCGCAGCTTCAAGCGATCATTCCCCTCTTCATCGACCAGGCTCTTCACCTTGTGCGCGGCACCGTGGGTGAATTGCAAAGCCGTGGGGGTGAAGGATTCGACGCTCATGCTGACTATCTCCCGGCGTTACGCCGTCATATTGCGTGATGACGCGCATTATCCGCTTCTCCTAGAAAAGCGGTCAACTATTCTAGGAGCAGCGACAAGCTTCAAGCTTCAAGCTTCAAGCTTCAAGCTTCAAGCTGTGAGCCTCAAGCTTTCCGCTTACAACTTGAAGCTTGTAGCTGCTCTCAAGGCAACATGCCCGCGTGGGACAGGCCCAGACGCTCATCCAGGCCAAACAGGATGTTCATGTTCTGCACCGCCTGACCCGACGCACCTTTGACCAGGTTGTCGATCACCGACAACACGACCACCAGGTCACCGTCCTGTGGACGGTGCACGGCAATACGGCAGACGTTGGCGCCGCGCACACTGCGGGTTTCCGGGTGGCTGCCGGCAGGCATGACGTCGACGAACGGTTCGTCGGCATAACGTTTTTCAAACAGCGCCTGCAGATCCACCGAGCGATCCACGACGGTTGCGTAGAGCGTGGAGTGAATGCCACGGATCATTGGCGTCAGGTGCGGAACGAAGGTCAGGCCAACGTCCTTGCCGGCGGCACGATGCAGACCCTGGCGAATTTCCGGCAGGTGGCGATGCCCTTTGACGGCGTAAGCCTTCATGCTTTCCGACGTCTCGGAGTACAGCGAGCCTACGGCAGCGCCACGACCGGCACCGCTGACGCCGGACTTGCAGTCGGCGATCAGGCGCGAAGCATCGGCCAGGCCCGCTTCAAGCAATGGCAGGAAACCCAATTGAGTGGCGGTTGGATAGCAACCGGGCACGGCGATCAGGCGTGCTTTCCTGATCTGTTCACGATTGACTTCCGGCAAACCGTAGACCGCCTCGTCCAGCAACTCCGGTGCACCGTGCGGCTGGCCGTACCATTTTGCCCACTCATCAGCGTCTTGCAGACGGAAGTCCGCGGACAGGTCAATGACCTTGGTCCCGGCCGCCAGCAGCTCGCCCGCCAAGGCATGCGCAACACCGTGCGGCGTGGCGAAGAACACCACATCGCAGGCACCCAGGGTCTTGATGTCCGGAACGCTGAACGCCAGGCCGTCGTAGTGGCCTCGCAGGTTCGGATACATGTCGGCCACGGCCAGGCCAGCCTCGGATCGGGAAGTGATCACCACCACTTCAGCTTGCGGATGCTGTGCCAACAGACGCAACAGTTCGACACCGGTGTAACCCGTGCCGCCGACGATACCGACCTTGACCATAAACCTGCCCTCAACGAACCCACTGGAAAGCCGTCGATAATAGGGCCCGTATCGTCCTGCGACAACCGGCAAGGTGACGTGTGGAGCCTCAACCCTCTACTATCCGGGCTACCGTGAACCTGGGAATAACCAAAATGCTTTATCTGTGGCTCAAAGCTTTCCACATCATCAGCGTCGTCTGCTGGTTTGCCGGCCTGTTCTACCTGCCGCGCCTGTTCGTCTACCATGCTCAAAGCGAAGACGCGGTCAGCAAGGAGCGCTTCAGCATCATGGAGCGCAAGCTGTACCGGGGCATCATGGGACCTTCGATGATCGCCACGCTGATCTTCGGGGGCTGGCTCATCTACCTTAATCCAGGCATCTTCAGCCAGGGTGGCTGGATACACGCCAAACTGACCCTGGTCGTATTGTTGATCGGCTACCACCACATGTGCGGCGCGCAGGTGAAGCGCTTTGCCCGTGGCGAGAACACCCGCAGCCATGTCTTTTATCGCTGGTTCAACGAAGTGCCAGTCCTGATATTGCTGGCTATCGTAATTCTGGTCGTCGTCCGGCCGTTTTAAATCAACACGCACCCATTACCGGGGTATTTCCAATGTCGCTGCCCGCTCTGCTCGAACAACGTTTGCGTCTGCCCGTGGTGGCGGCGCCAATGTTCCTGATTTCCAACCCGCAACTGGTGCTCGCCTGCTGCCGCAATGGCGTGGTCGGCAGCTTCCCGGCGCTGAACCAGCGCGAGAGCAGCGGTTTCAAGGCCTGGCTGGAAGAAATCGAAGCCGGGCTGGCGAAACTGGAGAATCCCGCGCCCTACGCGGTGAACCTGATCGTTCACAACAGCAACCCGCGATTGCAGGCGGATCTGCAAATCTGTATCGAACACAAAGTGCCGATCGTGATCACCAGTCTCGGCGCCGTGAAGGAAGTGGTCGATGCGGTCCACAGCTACGGCGGCCTGGTATTCCATGATGTGACGACTCGCCGCCATGCGGAGAAAGCCGCTGAGGCGGGGGTGGACGGGCTGATCGCCGTCGCTGCGGGTGCCGGCGGACATGCCGGGACCTGGAGCCCGTTCTCGCTGATCGCCGAAATCCGCCAGTTCTTCGACAAGACCCTACTGCTGGCCGGGTGCCTGAATCACGGCCACGAAATTCTCGCCGCGCAATTGCTCGGCGCCGACCTGGCCTACTTCGGCACGCGATTTATCGGCACCACCGAAAGTCATGCACCGGATGCCTACAAAGAGATGCTGCTGACATCCAGAGCGGCAGACATCATCCATACTCCAGCGGTGTCGGGTGTACCGGCAAGTTTCATGCGCCAGAGCCTGGAGGCCGCCGGTTTCGACATGGCAGCCCTGCAAAACAAGGGCGAGGTCAATTTCGGCTCCAAGCTCAAACCCATCAGCGATGAAGCCAAAGCCTGGAAAACCGTGTGGTCCGCGGGCCAGGGCGTGGGTGAAATCGATGACTTGCCGAGCGTCGAGCAACTGGTCGCGCGCCTCGACGCCGAGTACCGCACGGCGCAGGAACAAGCAGCGCAGCTGCGCCAACACTGGCCGCGCTGAACATTCGGGCCAGCCGAGGCTGGCTATTCGTACCAATGACTGGCGACAAGGATGCCTGGGCAATGAGCGAAAACCGTTACAAGATCGTGTTCGACGGAGCACTGTTGCCGGGTGTTGATCTCAACAGCGCCAAACTCAATCTCGCTACGCTGTTCAAGAGCGACGTCAGCGCCATCGAGCGCCTGTTCAATGGTCGACCGGTAGCACTCAAGCGCGACCTGTCCCAGGCGGATGCGCAGACCTACCTCCAGGCCCTGAAAAACACTGGCATCGATGCCCGGATCGAGACGGAACCTTCGATCGAGCTTGACCTGGCCGATGTTCACGACCATCCCGCTGCGGCTGAGCCCCACTCCCCTTATGCGCCTCCACAGGCCCGCGTCGGCGAAAAACTGCCGGAGTTCGCCGCACTCAAGCCCTTCAGCATTGAAGGTCGAATCGGACGCCTGCGGTTTCTGGCATGGACCTTGGTGCTGAGCCTGGTCACCCTGCCCGTTGTCGGCGTGTTTGCGCTCATCGGCCTGGGCCTGGTCAGTGGCAATTCCACCACCGGACTGATCCTCGGCGGCATCCTGGCCTTCTTCCTGTTCCTGGCGTTCATAGTTATCGGCGTTCTGTTCAGCGTTCAGCGTTTGCATGATATCGGCTGGTCGGGCTGGCTCTGGCTCCTTCACCTGGTTCCGTTCATAGGCAGTTTTTTCCCGCTGGTGATCATGCTCGTGCCAGGCAATACCGGCGCCAATCGTTATGGCCCACCCCCGCCGCCTAACAGCACGGCGGTCAAGGTTCTGTGCGCATTGTGGATTGTGTTTATCGGCTTGTTTGGCGTCGCCGCTATGCTGGGTGGTATCTCGGCAATCCAGCAAGAGTATGAAGACAGCCTCGAAAGCAGCTACCAAAGCGGCTCGGTGAGCACCGAGGAAATCGATATCGACGTCGAACCTGAAGCAAATTCCCCAGCCGAGGCAGCCGAAGAAGCCCCGCCCCCTGTAGACTCTGCGAAAGAATGAACAGCGCTCCCCGCCCGTGACACCTGCGTCGCGGCGCGGAGCTGTTGCGATGGAGAATGGCATGACCCGTTACGCTCTGATCACTGGCGCTTCCAGCGGCATCGGCCTGGCGATGGCCGAAGCGCTGGCCCGGCGCGGCCGCAGCCTGATTCTGGTGGCCCGACAGCGTGATCAGCTGGAAAGCATTGCGATTGAACTGACCCAACGTTTTGGCGTGGAGGTGTTGTTCCGTGCCTGTGACCTGGGCGAGCCGCTACGCCTGTCCGGCTTTTTGCTGGAGCTGGAAGAAGGTGACCGGCAGATCGACCTGCTGGTCAACTGCGCCGGCATCGGCACCTGCGGCCCGTTCCTGGCGCAGGACTGGATGACCGAGCAGGACCTGATCGAAGTGAACATTCTGGCGCTCACTCGCCTGTGCCATGCCATCGGTAACAGCATGGCGCTGCAGGGTGGCGGGCAGATCCTCAACGTCGCGTCGGTCGCGGCGTTCCAGCCCGGCCCGTGGATGAGCACTTACTACGCCA
Source organism: Pseudomonas sp. YuFO20 (assembly GCF_035064975.1). Taxonomy (NCBI): domain Bacteria; kingdom Pseudomonadati; phylum Pseudomonadota; class Gammaproteobacteria; order Pseudomonadales; family Pseudomonadaceae; genus Pseudomonas; species Pseudomonas sp. YuFO20. Next base: position 38,881 of record NZ_JAXDEO010000050.1, on the reverse strand, counting down.
GCAAGGCCTATGTGCTGCACTTTTCCGAAGGCCTGCGCGTCGAGTTGAAAAAATGCGCGGTCAAGGTCTCGGTGCTATGCCCCGGCCCGACTCGCACGGCGTTCTTCCGCACAGCGCAACTGAACAACGACAAACTGGCCAACAGTAAAATGCTGATGAGCCCGGAGGAAGTCGCGCTCTATACCGTGCGGGCCCTGGAAAAAAATCGCGCAATCATTATTCCCGGGCGGCGCAACCGCTGGTTCGCCACCCTGCCCCGGTTCGGCTCGCGCTGGCTGATCCGCACAATCACCGGCATGGTCATCAAGGCCCACTGCCCGCGCTGAATGGCCCTGCGGTAAAACACTGGGCTGGCGCATCCGCCATGGGTACACTCAGGCCAGCTCAAACAACGGAGAAAACAGCTGTGGATACTCTGTTCACCAAGATCATCAACCGGGAAATCCCGGCGAATATCATTTACGAGGACGACCAGGTACTGGCCTTCCACGACATCGCGCCACAGGCACCGGTGCACTTCCTGGTGATCCCGAAAAAGCCGGTACGCACCTTGAACGACCTGACCGAGGACGACAAGGCGCTGGCTGGACACATCCTGTTTACCGCCCAACGCCTGGCCAAGGAACTGGGTTGCGAAAAAGGTTTCCGCGTTGTCATGAACTGCAATGAAGAAGGTGGGCAGACTGTCTACCACATTCATATGCATGTGCTGGGTCAGCGTCAGATGCACTGGCCGCCGGGCTGATTTGTATTTTCCCTTGCCGGCGATGGCGTGATTGAGATCGCCTTCGCCGGCAAGCCGGGTTCCTACAGATATTGCCTGCGTCGCAATGTCCCAGCGCAAACCTTCCCCGGCCGATTGGGTTAAACTGGCCACCGAGATTCCTCCGGAGGTCAGCATGACTACCCAACGTCACTACTCGCCGATTGATCGCCTTCTGCTGCAAGCCGATGCCGCGATGCGTACCCTGCTGCCCTTCAGCGGCCAGCCTTACCGTCCGTCGCCCGCCATCGTGCAACCTGATGCGAAAATGAGTGACGAAGACACCCGCCACGTGGCCGGGCTGATGCGCATCAATCACACCGGAGAGGTCTGCGCCCAAGCGCTGTATCAAGGCCAGGCCCTGACTGCCAGGCTGCCACAAGTGCGCGTCGCCATGGAGCACGCCGCCGAAGAAGAAGTCGACCATCTGGCGTGGTGCGAGCAACGCATTCATCAGTTGGGTAGCCACACCAGTATTCTCAATCCGCTGTTCTATGGCATGTCATTCGGGATTGGTGCTGTTGCAGGCCTGATCAGCGACAAAGTCAGCCTGGGTTTTGTCGCCGCGACGGAAGATCAGGTGTGCAAGCACTTGAACGAACACCTTGAGCAACTGCCGGCCGAGGATGAAAAATCCCGGGCGATCCTGGAGCAGATGCGCATCGATGAAGAGCAACATGCCGAAAGCGCACTGGAGGCTGGCGGTTTCCGCTTTCCGGCGCCGGTGAAGTTCGGGATGAGTTTGATGGCCAAGGTCATGACCAAGAGTACTTATCGGATCTGACCGGCTGCGTCAGAGACAAAAAAGGCGACTGCCGTGAGGTAGTCGCCTTTTTTATGATCTCGATTCAACCCAGCTCGATGATCTCGTAGTCGTGGGTAATCTCGACACCTGCTGCCCCGAGCATGATCGACGCCGAGCAATACTTCTCGGCGGACAGTTCGATGGCGCGCTTGACCTGCGCTTCCTTCAGGCCACGGCCCTTGACCACAAAATGCATGTGGATCCTGGTGAAAACCTTTGGATCTTCGGTCGCACGCTCGGCTTCGAGGAAGGCTTCACAACTCTCGACGGCCTGGCGTGATTTCTTGAGAATGCTGACCACATCGAAATTGCTGCATCCGCCTACACCCAGCAGGAGCATTTCCATCGGCCGGACACCCAGGTTACGACCGCCGGCATCGGGCGGGCCGTCCATAACCACGACATGACCGCTGCCGGATTCGCCGAGGAACATGGCTTCGCCAGCCCATTGGATGCGTGCCTTCATCGCCAAGACTCCACTGTCTAAAAAAAGGGTCGCCAGCTTAGCACAGGCCCCTTGATTGACAGTGATCGCCGTCCTAGGACATAACCTGCGACGCTGTAGGTAAAATCTCGAATATTGCAGGAAGTGTCTGGTAAGCTGGCGCCAATTCACTGGCGCATGGCCAGCTATGCCCCAACGTGCGCAATTCATAAAAAACCCAACACACCGTGCAGTCTTTTCGGGATACAACCATGGTTGCTATTGCCCCCAACCCCAAGATGAAAAACCTCGACAAGCTGTTGATGCATTGCCAGCGCCGTCGCTATCAGGCCAAGAGCAACATCATTTGCGCCGGCGACCGCTCGGAAACGCTGTTCTTCATCATCAAGGGTTCGGTCACCATCCTGATCGAAGACGACGACGGTCGGGAAATGATCATCGCCTACCTGAACGCCGGGGATTTTTTCGGTGAATTGGGTCTGTTCGAGCAGGCAGGTCTGGAGCAGGAGCGCAGCGCCTGGGTGCGGGCCAAGGTCGAATGCGAAGTGGCGGAAATCAGCTACGCGAAATTCCGCGAATTGTCCCAGCAGGACCCGGACATTCTTTACGTATTAAGCGGACAAATCGCACAACGCCTGCGCAACACTACGCGCAAGGTGGGTGACCTGGCGTTTTTCGACGTCACCGGTCGCGTCGCCCGTTGCCTGCTTGAACTGTGCAAGCAGCCAGACGCCATGACCCACCCCGACGGCATGCAGATCAAGGTGACCCGTCAGGAAATCGGACGGATCGTCGGTTGTTCCCGGGAGATGGTCGGACGCGTGCTCAAGGATCTGGAAGAGCGCAACCTGGTGGACGTCAAAGGCAAGACCATGGTGGTCTTCGGTACGCGCTAGGCTCGTAGACTTAGCCGCTGAAGATCTGCGCCAGCATTCGCCGGTAGAGTTCATCGAGGCGTTCCAGCGCATCCTTTGCTGCGAACTTCTCATGCAAGGCGATGTGGCTTTCGGCGCGCACCCGTTGCTCAAGGCCGCAGGCCTCATTGAAGCGGTTGACCGCCGCTACCATCGATTCGCGCTCGTTATCCAGCAACATCGCACCATGAACCAGCCCGACTGGACGCTGACCACCCTGACTCTGGCGCCAGCGCTGGGCGGTGCCGACCATCTTGCGCCCATCCAGGTTGACGTTGAACCGGCCATCACAGAACGCACCGTCAATTTCGCCCAGCGACGAAGTGCCGCCCAGCTCATCCAGTAACTGGCAGATCGGATCGCACAGACGCCGGTAGCCGGTCTCGATGCGGTTCAGATCCCCTTCGCTGCGCGGCGGCGCGTAAACCAGGGCAATGTTGATCGTTGTGGCCGATTGCGGAACAGGTTCGCCACCGGTATCGCGCAATAGCACCGGCCAGCCAGCAGCGGCGGAGACTTCGCAGGCATGTTCGAAACCTGGTAAGCGATTCAAGCGGCGCGGCATCACTAATGCCTGATCGCTTGGCTGCCAGAACAGCAGGCCAACCTCGGCGTCGCCGGCACAGACAGAGGCCAGCAAATCCTGTTCGGCTTGCAGGCCGGCTTCGATGGTCAGAGAAACAGGTGAGGTCACAAGGTACTCCGTAAGACAAAAAGTCTGTGGTGTTTCTTATGCCGCTATCGCGAGCAGGCTCGCTCCTGTAGGAGCAAGCTTGCTCGCGATGCCTTTTCAGTCGAGGGTAGAACCGCTGACAGGAATGCCGCGCTCCGGGAAGAACAGACGCTGCAGTTCAGTGCCCGGATTCTCGGCACGCATGAACGCCTCGCCAACCAGGAACGCGTAGACGTCGCTGATTTCCATCAGCTCGACATCGGCGCGATTGAGAATGCCGCTTTCGGTGATCACCAGACGATCGCGCGGGATACGCGGCAACAGATCGAGGGTGGTTTCCAGGTTGACCTCGAAGGTGTGCAGGTTGCGGTTGTTGATACCCACCAGCGGAGTGTCGAGGGTTTTCAACGCCCGCTCCAGCTCATCGCCATCGTGGACTTCCACCAGCACATCAAGGCCGACACCTTTGGCCACGGCGGCCAGTTCGGCCATTTTCACGTCGTCCAGGGCGGCGACGATCAACAGCACGCAGTCGGCCCCCAGCGCACGGGCTTCGACGATCTGGTACGGATCGATCATGAAGTCCTTGCGGATCACCGGCAGTTTGCACGCCGCGCGGGCTTGTTGCAGGTACAGATCGGCGCCCTGGAAGTAATCGATATCGGTGAGCACCGACAGGCAGGTCGCGCCGCCCTTCTCGTAGCTCCTGGCAATGTCGGCGGGAACGAAGTTCTCGCGGATCACGCCCTTGCTCGGCGAAGCTTTCTTGATTTCAGCAATCACTGCCGGCTCTTTGAGCTTGGCCTGAGCCAGCAAAGCCTTGGCAAAACCACGGGGTGCATCGGCCGCCTTGGCCAGACTTTCCAGCTCGGCGAGGCTGACACGAGCGCTACGCTCGGCAACTTCTTCAACCTTGCGCGCCAGAATGTTTTCCAGAACCGTCGGTACACTCATCCCTCATTCTCCACTTTGAATACCGCGGTAAATGCACCCAGCTCCTCGAGTTTCTCCCGAGCAAGGCCGGTGTGCAGCGCATCGTGCGCCAGGGCAACACCCTCTTTCAAACTGCTCGCATGGTCGGCGGCGTACAACGCGGCACCGGCATTGAGCATGATCATTTCAGCCGCTTTTTGACCGTTTTCGGTCTTGCGCTTGCCCAGGGCATCGCGGATCAGCTCCAGGGATGCAGCCGGGCTTTCCACCGCCAGGCCATGCAGACTCTGGCTTTTCATGCCCAGGTCTTCCGGCTCGACCCAATACTCGGTGATCTGGTCGTTTTTCAGTTCCGCGACAAAGGTTGGTGCCGCCAGGCTGAATTCGTCCAGGCCGTCCTTCGAATGGACCACCAGCACATGCTTGCTGCCCAGACGCTGCAGGACTTCGGCTAATGGCCGGCACAGCGCTTGAGTGAATACGCCCACCACCTGATGTTTCACACCGGCCGGATTCGTAAGCGGGCCGAGCATGTTGAACAAGGTGCGCAACCCGAGTTCCTTGCGCGGGCCGGCGGCGTGCTTCATGGCACTGTGATGGGTCTGGGCAAACATGAAGCCGATGCCGACATTATCGATGCAGCGCGCCACCTGGACCGGGGTCAGGTTCAGGTAGATACCGGCCGCCTCCAGCAAATCGGCACTGCCGCTTTTACCCGAGACCGCGCGGTTGCCGTGCTTGGCCACCGTGCAACCGGCCGCCGCGACCACGAAGGACGACGCGGTCGACACGTTGAAGATGTTGGCACCGTCACCGCCGGTGCCCACCACATCGACTACACCGTCGAGGGTCTTGAGTTCGACCTGGTCCGCCAGCTCACGCATGACCGACACGGCACCGACGATTTCGTCGATGCTTTCGCTCTTCATGCGCATGGCCATCATGAACGCGCCGATCTGCGCGTCCGTGCATTGGCCGGTCATGATTTCGCGCATCACGTCGCGCATTTCATCAGTGCTGAGGTCGAGGTGATCGACGATACGGCCCAGGGCTGTCTTGATATTCATGAATAGTCCTTAGCGCGTGCCGCCGGTTTGTTTGAGGAAGTTGGCGAACAACTCGTGGCCCTGTTCGGTGAGGATCGACTCAGGGTGGAACTGCACGCCTTCGATGTTCAGGGTCTTGTGACGCAGGCCCATGATCTCGTCGACCGAGCCGTCTTCCAGTTGGGTCCAGGCGGTCAGCTCGAGGCAATCGGGCAGGGTTTCGCGCTTGACGATCAATGAATGATAGCGGGTGACCGTCAGCGGCCTGTTCAGGCCGGCGAAGACACCTTTGTCTTCATGGAACACCGGGCTGGTCTTGCCGTGCATGACCTGGCGCGCGCGCACCACATCGCCACCAAAGGCCTGGCCGATGGATTGATGGCCCAGGCAGACGCCAAGAATCGGCAGTTTGCCGGCGAAGTGCTTGATGACGTCAATCGAGACGCCGGCTTCGGTGGGGGTGCAAGGACCGGGAGAGACGACGATGCGCTCAGGATTGAGGGCTTCGATCTGTGCAACCGTGAGTTCATCGTTGCGCACGACTTTGACCTGGGAGCCCAGCTCACCAAGGTACTGCACAACGTTGTAGGTAAAAGAGTCGTAGTTATCGATCATCAGCAACATGGCGTTAAGAACCTCAAAAATTCACTGACTTAATACAGCCTTCGAATGATTTACCCGCAGCGTCCTGCACTTTGGCGGTCGCTGGAATCGCGAAGCAAAGCGCAATGGCACGAATAAAGAAGGCAAAGCGGTAAAGATCCGGCCGGGCCGGCAGAAGGATTCAGGCGCGCCAACGCCAGCGGGCGTGTGCCTTGATGACTTGATCCAGAAGTTTGCTGACGATCAACACGGGGAAGGTCTCATTTATACGTCTTGGCACAGTAACTTAGCTGGGCAGAGCGTGCAATATGGGGCGATCGAAGCAAGTGAAACATTCGCCAGGTTCGCGCCGAATGGCATCAGGCTCTATAGTTTTTTGGCACTGTCGTTTCACTCACTAAAACAATAAACAAACGGACTTGCTCATGATCAGACAGACGCTGTTTGCACCGCTTGCCGGTTGCCTGCTCGCCATGGCCTGCGCCCAGGCGATCGCGGCGCCCAATCCTTATTCGAACTTCATCGTCTTCGGTGACAGCCTCAACGATGCGGGGCAGTTTACCGACACGGGCGGACCTCCCGGTTCGACCCTGCGCTTCACCAACCGGACCGGGCCGACTTATCAGGACGGCAGCGGCGAAGCCTACTCCGCCAACTCGACCCAATTGCTTGGAGGCAGGCTTGGATTCTCAGCGGACCAGACCGCCGCTTCGACGTCAGCCGCCCGCGCCGCCCAGGGCCTTGCGGATGGTAACAATTGGGCTGTCGGTGGTTACCGCACCGATCAGATCCTCGATTCCATCACCACCGTATCCGCCACGGGTGAACGTGCGCGACTGGGTTACTTACCGACGAATAATTTGCGTGCAGATCCGAACGCACTCTATTACCTCTCCGGCGGCGGTAACGACTTCCTGCAAGGGCGCGTGCAAAGCGGCGCCCAGGCGAATGCCGCTGCGGACCGCCTGGCAAACAGCGTTCAGGTACTGCAAACGGCCGGTGCCCGGTACATCATGGTCTGGCTGTTGCCCGACCTGGGATTGACCCCTGCCATCAATGGCAGCCCTCTGCAGGGGCCTACTTCGCAACTGAGCGCGGCCTTCAACCGACAACTGGTCACTCGACTGGCGGGGATCGATGCCGAAATCATTCCGCTGAACATTCCCCTGTTGCTGCAGGAAACCGTTGCCGATCCGGCGCGATTCGGTTTTGCTACCGGGCAGAATTTGACGGCGACTTGCTTCAGCGGTGACGGCTGCACCGAAAACGCTACCTTTGGCATCAACAGCGCCAACCCGGACCCCAGCCAACTGATTTACAACGATGGGGTGCATCCGACCGAGGCCGGGCAAAAGCTGGTGTCCGATTACGCCTATTCCTTGCTCGCTGCGCCTTGGGAACTGACGCTGCTGCCAGAAATGGCCCACGCCACGTTACGTGCGCATCAGGATGAACTGCGCAGCCAATGGCAATCCGACTGGGAGGACTGGCAGGCCGTTGGCCAATGGCGCGCTATTGTCGCCGGCGGCGGTCAGCATCTGGACGTCGACAGTCAGGACAGCGGCGCCAGTGCCGATGGCAGCGGCTACAACCTGAACATCGGCGGCAGCTATCGCCTCAATGAAGCCTGGCGCGTGGGTGTGGCGGCGGGCTTCTATCATCAGGATCTGGAGGCAGGCGATAACGACTCGGACTACAAACTCAACAGCTACCTGGCCACGGTATTCGCCCAGTTCCAGCAGAACCGTTGGTGGGCCGATGCCGCGTTGACCGGTGGCAAGCTGGATTACGACAACCTCAAACGCAAATTCGATCTGGGCGGTGGCGAAGGTGCGGAGAAAGGCGACACCGACGGCTACCTTTGGGCCTTTAGCACACGCCTGGGTTATGACATTGCGCAGCCGGGCAGCGACTGGCACCTGTCGCCGTTCATCAGCGCCGATTACGCGAAAGTGGACGTCGACGGTTACTCGGAAAACACCAATCGTTCCACGGCGCTGACTTTTGATGATCAGAAGCGCGATTCAAAACGACTCGGCGCCGGGCTGCAGGGTAAATACCGGATCACCCCGCAAACCCAAGTGTTTGGCGAATATGCCTACGAGCGCGAATATGACGATGACGTGCAGAAGGTGAACATTGCCCTCAATAGCCTGCCTTCCCTCGATTTCAGGCTTGAGGGCTATACGCCGCAGAGCCATTTGAATCGCCTGAGCCTTGGCGTCAGCCACAAGTTGACGGCCGATCTGGCGCTGCGTGGCGGGTATACGTTGCGCAAGGATGATGACTTTACCCAGCAAGGCATAAACATAGGCGTTGCGCTGGACTTCTGATGCACCAAACAGCAGGCAAAAAAAACGCGGCACCCTCACAGGCGCCGCGTTTTTTATGCTGGTGAAGCCATTGTGGGAGCGGGCTTGCTCGCGAAGAGGCCAGCACAACCAACATTGATGTTGTCTGACCCACCGCTATCGCGAGCAAGCTCGCTCCTACAGGTCCGGAGTTTGTTCGGCCAGGGCCACCGCACGGAACATCGCGCGGCGTTTGTTCAGGGTCTCTTCCCATTCCAGCGCCGGCACCGAGTCGGCGACGATGCCGCCACCGGCCTGCACGTGCAGCTCGCCGTTCTTGATCACCGCCGTACGGATCGCAATGGCGGTGTCCATGTTGCCGTTCCAGGCGAAGTAGCCGACGGCGCCGCCGTAGACACCACGCTTGACCGGTTCCAGTTCGTCGATGATTTCCATCGCGCGGATTTTCGGTGCGCCGGACAAGGTGCCCGCCGGCAGAATCGCCCGCAGTGCATCCATCGCCGTCAGGCCTGCCTTCAATTGGCCGGTGACGTTGGACACGATGTGCATCACGTTGGAGTAACGCTCGATGACCATCTTCTCGGTGAGTTTCACCGAACCGATTTCCGATACCCGACCGGTGTCATTACGACCCAGGTCGATCAGCATCAGGTGCTCGGCGATTTCCTTGTCATCCGACAGCAGGTCTTTTTCCAGTGCCAGATCGGCCTCTTCGTTCGCACCCCGCGGGCGTGTGCCGGCGATCGGGCGCACGGTGATCAGGTTGTCCTCTACCCGCACCAACACTTCCGGCGAACTGCCGACGACGTGGAAGTCACCGAAGTTGAAGAAGTACATGTACGGCGTCGGGTTGAAGCAGCGCAACGCCCGGTACAGATCGATGGGTGCGGCCTTGAAGTCGATCGACATGCGCTGGGACGGCACGACCTGCATGCAGTCACCGGCCAGGATGTATTCCTTGATGGTGTCGACCGCTTTTTCATAGTCGTCCTGGGTGAAGCTGGAGCGGAACACCGGATCAGCCGCTTGCTGCTTGCTGAAATCCAGGCCAGGGCGCGGGGTGATGGGTTGACGGAGTCTTTCCAGCAACTCCTCCAGTCGCGCGCGCCCTTGCTCGAAGGCGTCTTCCCGGGCCGGATCGGCCAGGACGATTGCGTGCATCTTGCCGGCGAGGTTGTCGAACACCACCACTGCGTCGGACACCATCAGCAGGATGTCCGGTACGCCCAGCGGATCCGGGTTCGGGCACTTGCCCAGGCGCTTTTCCACATAACGTACGCAGTCATAACCGAAATAGCCCACCAGGCCACCGTTGAAGCGCGGTAGGCCGGCGATAGTCGGCACGTTGTAGCGAGCCTTGAAAGCTTCGACGAAAGCCAGTGGGTCTTCTACATCGTGGCTTTCCGTCTCGACGCCGTCGATGGTCACGCTGACGTGATGGTCATGCACCCGCAGCACGGTGCGGCACGGCAGCCCGATGATCGAGTAACGGCCCCACTTCTCGCCGCCCTGCACGGACTCCAGCAAATAGGAGTTGGGCTCGTCGGCCAGTTTCAGGTAGATCGACAACGGCGTGTCGAAGTCGGCCAGGGTTTCGCAGGCAAGCGGGATGCGGTTGTAGCCGGCAGCGGCCAAACGCAGGAATTCTTCGCGGATCATGAGGTGCCTCGTGGCTTGAGGTTCTAACAGTCAGGTATGCAAACGCGCCGGATGACCGGCCAGGATCAAGTCAGGCGCGCCAACGCCAGCGGGCAAGGGCCTTGATGACTTTCATCCAGAGTTTGCGAGTGACCACCACGATGGCGTTTCCAGAAGGGGGTTGAACAGCGTCGGCCAACGTTATCTCAGCGGCCGGGTCCAGGCAACCGCGAATTAGCTTGCGCAGATCGTCGATCACCAGCGCAGGCGATTCTTCGGCGATCGGACGCCCGTGGTTATAGCCATAGCTCAAGGCCACGCACTTGACCCCCGCCGCTTTCGCCGCCAGCACATCGCTGCGCGAATCGCCGACGAACAAGGATTGCGAGGCCGGGATGTTGGCCATTTTCATCACGAAAAACAGCGCGGCCGGGTCGGGCTTTTTCTGTGGCAGGGTGTCGCCGCCGATGATCCATTTGAAATATCGGCCGATCTTCATCTGATCCAGCAGCGGCGCGACGAAGCGCTCCGGCTTGTTGGTGATCAGCGCCATCTCGACGCCCTGCTTTTGCAGCCATTTCAGGGTATCGCGCACACCGGGGTAGACCACGGTCAAGCCATGGCTGTCGGCATAGGCCTGCATGAAAATCTCCAGCGCACTGTCGGCCTCGGCGTCATCGACCATCGAATGGTCGATACCGCCGGCCAACGCACGGCGCACCAGCACCGGCGCGCCATTACCCACCCATTCACGCACCGCATCGAGACCGGCCGGTGCGCGACCGAGTTTGAGCAGCATCTTGTCCACAGCTACCGCCAGGTCCGGGACCGAGTCGACCAACGTGCCATCCAGATCGAACATCACCAGCCTGGGCAGGCATCCCGGGAACAGCTGCTCAAAGCCACTCATGGGCGAGCCAGCGCCAGTTCGGAACGCATTTTTTCAATCACTTCCTGATAGTTCGGTGCATTGAAGATCGCCGAACCGGCCACGAAGGTGTCAGCGCCGGCCGCCGCGATTTCACGAATGTTGTTCACGTTGACGCCACCGTCGATTTCCAGGCGAATGTCACGACCCGAAGCGTCGATCAGCGCCCGCGCCTCACGCAGCTTGTCGAGGGTGCCAGGGATGAACTTCTGCCCGCCAAAGCCCGGGTTGACGCTCATCAGCAGGATCATGTCGACCTTGTCCATCACGTACTTGAGCACGTCCAGCGGCGTCGCCGGGTTGAACACCAGGCCCGACTTGCAGCCGCCTTCGCGGATCAGTTGCAAGGAGCGGTCGATGTGCTGGGTGGCTTCCGGGTGGAAGGTGATGTAGGTCGCGCCCGCTTCGATGAAGTCACCGACGATGCGGTCCACCGGGCTGACCATCAGGTGCGCGTCGATCGGCGCGGTCACGCCGTACTTGCGCAGCGCCGAGCAGACCATCGGGCCGATGGTCAGGTTCGGCACGTAGTGGTTGTCCATGACATCGAAGTGCACGAAGTCGGCACCGGCGGCCAGGACGTTGTCCACTTCTTCACCCAGGCGGGCGAAGTCGGCGGAAAGAATCGACGGAGCAATTACGAAGGGCTGCATGACGCACCTTTTCTGAGCAGAATCACGATGGCGCGCATTGTATACCTCATGCTTTGGCCGGCGCACCGAAAGCGCGATGATCAGTAGGCCGCCCGGTAGATTTTCTCGATATCGACAGCACTCAACCGGCGCGGATTGTTGCGCATCAGGCGCTCGATCCCCGCCGCCTCCACGGCCATCGCTGCAATGGCATCCTCGGGAACTCCGAAACTGCGCAGTCCTTGGGGGATTTCCACGGCCGCGCACAGCTCGGTCATGGCCTCAACGGCTTTATCGGCCGCTTCATTGGCGCTCAGATGAGCAGTCTTTACGCCCATGGCTTCGGCGATATCCTGCATGCGTTCAACGCAGGCCATCTTGTTCCAGGTCATGACATGGGGCAGCAGCAAGGCATTGCTGACGCCATGGGCAATGTTGAAGCGCCCACCCAGAGGATACGCCAGAGCATGCACCGCGCCGACACCGGCATTACCAAATGCCATGCCCGCCATCAGGCTGGCGGTGGCCATGTCTTCGCGGGCCTGAAGGTTGGACGGGTTGGCGTAGGCCTTGGGCAATGCCTTGGCGATCAGTTTGATTGCACCGATGGCCAGGGCGTCGGTAATCGGCGAGGCATTGACCGACAGATAGGATTCGATGGCATGCACCAGCGCATCGACACCACTGGCCGCCGTGACACTGCGCGGACAGGTCAGGGTCATCTGCGGGCTGACCAATGCCACGTCCGGCAACAGATAGTCGCTGACGATGCCTTTCTTCAACTGCGCGACCTTGTCGGAAAGGATCGCCACGTTGGTGACCTCGGAACCCGTGCCGGCCGTGGTCGGGATGGCAATCAGTGGCGGGCCCTTGCGCGGCACCTGGTCGACACCGAACAGGTCTTCCAGCGCGCCGTGATAACCGGCGTAGGCCGCCACGCTCTTGGCGATGTCGATGGCACTGCCACCGCCGAGGCCGATCAGCCCGTCATGCCCTCCGTCGCGATAGACCCGCATGCAGTCTTCGACGATGGCGATTTCCGGGTCCGGCAGCACCCGGTCGAAGATTTCGTAGCTGCGCCCACCCAGCTGCGCCAGCGCCAGCTCTACCGTGCCGGATTTGACCAGCGCGGCGTCGGTGACGATCAGCGGGTTATCGATATCCAGACGCGTCAGCTCGGCGGACAGTTGCTCGATGGCCTCTGCGCCAGTGATCAGTTTGTGAGCGATTTTGAAAGAGGAAAGACCCATGTGCGCAGCCTCTTATAGGAGTGGGAGCTGGGCACAATAGTAGCTGGGGATTTGGGGTTGGCTGGTATTCAGGTCATGAATGACCGAACGTCCGATGGAGATCCAATGTGGGAGCGGGCTTGCTCGCGAAGGCTGTGTGTCATGCAGCTTATACGTCAACTGACACTACGCTTTCGCGAGCAAGCCCGCTCCCACATTGTTACCGGGTTGGACTTCAGGCCTGGGCGGTACGAAGTTTCTCGCTGCGGCCACGCAGCCATTCCAGGGTCAGCAGCAGGATCACCGAGAACGCAATCAGCAGCGTCGCGGCGGCGGCGATGGTCGGGCTGAGGTTTTCGCGGATGCCGCTGAACATCTGCCGTGGCAAGGTCGCTTGCTCGGGGCCGGCGAGGAACAGCGTTACTACTACTTCATCGAACGAAGTGGCGAAGGCGAACAACGCACCGGAAATCACCCCGGGTGCGATCAACGGCAAGGTCACCCGACGGAACGCCGTGAGTGGCGAAGCACCGAGGCTGGCAGCGGCGCGCACCAGGTTCTGGTTGAAACCCTGCAAGGTTGCCGACACCGTGATGATCACGAACGGCACACCCAATACCGCATGCACCACGATCAGCGAGAAGAAGCTGTTGCCCAGACCCAACGGCGCAAAGAACAGATAGCTGGCCACACCGATGATCACCACTGGCACCACCATCGGCGAAATCACCAGCGCCATCACCAGCGGTTTGCCGGGGAAGTCGCCACGGGTCAGGCCAATGGCCGCCAGCGTACCAAACACCATCGCCAGCACCGTGGCCGCCGGGGCGACGATGATGCTGTTCTTCAGGGCGCGCATCCATTCCGCCGAGGCGAAAAAGTCGTGGTACCACTGCAGCGAGAAGCCTTGCAGCGGGTACACCAGGAAACTGCCGGAGTTGAACGACAGCGGGATGATCACCAGCACCGGCAGGATCAGGAACAACAGGATCAAGCCGCAGAGTATCCGCAAGCTGTAGAACCACACCCGCTCAATGGGGGACATATAAGGACTCAGCATTTCATTCTCCCCTTAGCTCAGGCGCAGGCGACTGGCGCCCACCAGCCAGCTGTAAATCAGATAAAGCACGACCGTCGCGAGCAACAGCAGCCCGCCGAGTGCGGTCGCCATGCCCCAGTTGATGCTGGTGTTGGTGTAGAAGGCGACGAAGTAGCTGACCATCTGATCGTTCGGGCTGCCCAGCAACGCCGGGGTGATGTAGTAGCCGATGGCGAGGATGAACACCAACAGGCAACCGGCGCCGACACCGGCATAGGTTTGCGGGAAGTACACCCGCCAGAAACTGGCGAACGGATGGCAGCCGAGGGAAATCGCGGCGCGCATGTAGGTCGGCGAAATGCCTTTCATCACGCTGTAGATCGGCAGGATCATGAACGGCAGCAGGATGTGCACCATGGAGATGTAGACACCGACCCGGTTGAACACCAGCTCGATCGGCTTATCGATGATGCCCATGGCCATCAGGCCGCTGTTGATCAGGCCACCCGATTGCAGCAACACGATCCACGCCGCGACACGCACCAGGATCGAGGTCCAGAACGGCAGCAACACCAGAATCATCAGCAGGTTGCTCTGGCGCGACGGCAAGTTCGCCAGCAGGTAAGCCAGTGGATAGGCAAGGACCAGGCAGATCACGGTGATGACCAGGCCCATCCAGAAGGTGCGGGCGAAGATGTCGAGGTAGATCGCCTGGTCCGGAGTGGCCGGGGCGATTTCGCCGAGGTCGTCGATGCGGTGGTCGACGGCGGCCAGCAAATAGTACGGGGTGATGCTGCTGGTGTTGCGGCGTACGGCTTGCCAGTAGGCCGGGTCACCCCAGCGCTCGTCGAGTCCTTCCAGCGCTTCTTTATAAGAGGCCGGTTCAGTGGCGAACGGCAAGGCGCGGGCGGTCTTGGTCAGCAGGCTGCGGTAGCCGGCCAACTCCATGTTCAAGCGTTTGGACAAATCGCCCAGGGTCTGATTCTTGCGCGCTTCGGCGAGGTCTTCGCTGGCCGCCTTGTACACAGGTTCCGCAGGCAGGCCGCGGCCGTCCCAGCTGGCAATGGCTGCCACGGTGCGCGGCATGCCGCCGACCACTTCCGGGTTACCCACGCTTTTGTAGAGCAGCGCCACGATTGGCACCAGGAACACCAGCAACAGGAACAGCACCAGCGGCGCGATCAACGCCTGGGCCTTCCAGCGGTTGACCCGCTCGGCATGCTTGAGCCGCTGCTTCAAGGTGGGGTCAGTGCCCGCGTTCACGGGAACGGCGATAGCCATGGCGTACTCCGGAAATCTTTGATCGTTACAGAGGTGGCACTCTTTGAATGTGAGTCCACCTCTGTTCTTGATAACAACTGATCACCTGTAGGAGCCTGGCTTGCCAGCGATGAACGATAACGGGGTCTGGCAGATACACCGTGCCGCCCGGATCGCTGGCAAGCCAGCTCCTACAGGTTTAATCGCACGTTATTTGGCAGCCCAGGAATTGAAGCGCTGTTCCAGTTGCTCGCCGTTGTCAGCCCAGAAGCTGACGTCGATCTGCACCTGGTTGGCGATGTTTTCCGGGGTGGTCGGCATGTCCTTCAGGACATCCTTGGCCAGCAACGGAACAGCCTGGGTGTTGGCCGGGCCGTATGCGATGTTTTCCGAGTAGGTCTTTTGCTGCTGCGGCTGCACCGAGAAGGCGATGAATTTCTTCGCAGCTTCGGCACGCTTGGCGTCCAGGCCTTTTGGAATGGCCCATGCGTCGAAGTCGTAGATGCCGCCGTTCCACACCACTTTCAGGTTGCTTTCTTTCTGCACGGCAGCGATGCGACCGTTGTAGGCCGAGCTCATGACCACGTCACCAGAAGCGAGGTACTGCGGTGGTTGTGCACCGGCTTCCCACCACTGGATGCTTGGCTTGAGTTCATCAAGCTTTTTGAACGCGCGGTCCTGACCATCCTTGCTGGCCAATACCTTGTAGACGTCTTTCGGCGCAACGCCGTCGGCCATCAGCGCGAATTCCAAGGTGTACTTCGCGCCTTTACGCAGGCCACGCTTGCCCGGGAACTGCTTGGTGTCCCAGAAATCCACCCAACTGGTTGGTGCGGTTTTCAGCTTGTCGGCGTTGTAGGCCAACACGGTCGACCACACGAAGAAACCCACGCCACACGGCTGGATAGCGCCTTTGACATAGTCTTCGTTCTTGCCGAACAGTGCCGGGTCGAGTTGTTCGAACATGTCTTCGTCGCAACCGCGGGACAGTTCCGGCGACTCCACTTCCACCAGGTCCCAGGACACGCTCTTGGTGTCGACCATGGCTTTTACCTTGGCCATTTCGCCGTTGTACTCGCCCGCCACGATCTTGCCGTTGCCTGCCGCTTCCCACGGTGCGTAGAAGGCTTTGACCTGCGCGGCCTTGTTCGCCCCGCCAAAGGACACCACGGTCAGGTCCGGGCCAGCCGCCATCGCGCTGGCTGCCCCCATCATGCCCAGTGCCAGAGCGGTGAATTTCAGGGATCTCAACATTTATTGTTCTCTCCACGTGCAGGGTTGGTGTTGTTGAAGCCGGGGCGATCAATGCGCCTCTAGAAGTGGATCGAGCGCGCGAACGTGTTCGACCTGCCAGCCAAGCGGTACCACATCGCCGACCGCGAGCGCAGGATCCAGCTCGGCAATCGGTTGTTTCACGAAGAAGTCGGTCTTGCCACAGACTTCCAGGCGAACCCGGACGTGGTCGCCCAGATAGATGAATTCCGCCACCCTTCCCGAGAAGCGGTTGACGCACGACTCACTGGAGCCATTGAGGCTCACGCGTTCCGGGCGAATGGACAAGGTGACGGGTTCGCCGGTCTGGCCGACATTGACGGCCAGGGCTTCGACCTTTTCACCGCGACTCAACTCGACGATGCAACGATCGCCGGTCTGGCTGTGCAGGCGGCCATTGAGGCGGTTGTTTTCGCCGATGAAGTTGGCGACGAAGGTGTTTTTCGGCTCTTCATAAAGGGTGCGCGGCGGAGCGATCTGCTGGATTTCGCCTTGATGGAACACCGCCACCCGGTCGGACATGGTCAGCGCTTCGCCCTGGTCGTGGGTCACGTAGACCACGGTCACGCCCAGACGCTGGTGCAGGTGCTTGATTTCCATCTGCATGTGTTCGCGCAGTTGCTTATCGAGGGCGCCGAGGGGTTCGTCCATCAGCACCAGCTGCGGTTCGAACACCAGAGCGCGGGCCAGTGCCACGCGCTGCTGCTGACCACCGGACAATTGCGCCGGGTAACGCTGGGCGAACGTATCGAGCTGCACCATGCTCAGGACTTTTTTGACTTTGTCGCTGACGTCGCTTTTATTCAGCCCGCGCACGGTCAGCGGGAACGCCAGGTTCTCGGCCACCGTCATGTGCGGGAACAACGCGTAGTTCTGGAACACCATGCCGATGTCACGCTTGTGCGGTGGCACGTTGTTGATGGCGCGACCAGCCAGCAGGATTTCGCCCGCGGTCGGTGTTTCGAAACCGGCGAGCATCATCAGGCTGGTGGTCTTGCCGGAGCCGGAGGGCCCGAGCAAGGTCAGGAATTCGCCTTTGCGAATGTCCAGGTTGAGGTCCTTGACGATCAGGTTCTCGCCATCGTAGCTCTTCTGCACTCCACGAAAGCTGACCAGAACATCATTGGCCCCTGCGCTTGAATCGACCTGGCTCATACCCACACCCTTGTTGTTGATGACTGCTGTGGACTAAGCCTAGTGGACGCTGGGGACCACGCAAATCGGGGGGCAAGAGAGAATCGCCTCAGCCATATGGAAGACTGGGGGTAGGGATTGCCCTACAAGGATGGCGCGTTTGGGTAGAGGCAGCGGCAAGCTTTCAGCTACAAGCCGCAAGTCAGAGCAAAAGCAGCTTGTCCGGTATGTCGCAAATGGATATGCCACAACCGAACCTGTGGGAGCGGGCTTGCTCGCGAAAGCGGTGCGTCAGTCGATATATCTGGACCTGATACACCTCTTTCGCGAGCAAGCCCGCTCCCACAGGGGGGTCGGTGTTTTCAGAGAAGTTTGTGTTCCATCGCGTATTTCACCAGCTCCGCCAGTGAGGTGATGTTGAGTTTCTGCATCAACCGCGCCTTGTGGGTGCTGATGGTTTTGCTGCTCAATGCCAGTTGCTGGGCGATGTCGTTGACGTTGGCGCCCTGGGCCAGGCGTTCGAACACGGAAAACTCACGTTCCGAGAGCAATGAGTGCAACGGCCGCGAGTCGGTCAGGCCGACTTCGAAGACCATCCGGTCGGCCAGGTCCGGGTCGATGTAGCGCCCTCCAGCGGCTACCCGGCGGATGGCTGTCAGCAACAGGGCCGGATCACTGTCCTTGGTGGCATAGCCCGCCGCACCAACCTTCAAGGCCCGCGCGGCCATCTGCGCCTCGTCGTGCATCGACAACACCAGGATCACCGGCGGATTGTTCAAGGCACGAATCCGCGGAATTGCCTCGAGGCCGTTGATCCCCGGCATGGAGATATCCAGCAGCACCACTTCGCAGGGCACGTGCCGCAAGGTCTCGAGCAACTGTTCGCCATTGCTCGCCTCCCCCACCACAAGCAAGTCCTTGGCCAGGCCGATCAATTGCTTGATGCCTTCACGCACGATGGTGTGGTCTTCGGCTACCAGTACACGGATCACTTACCTCTCCTCATCCAGGGGTACTCGCACGATCAGGGTCGTGCCCTCACCCGGCTCACTCTCAAGGGACAGCTGCCCGCCCATGATCAACACCCGCTCGCGCATGCCCACCACCCCAAAGGATGTCGGCCTGCCGCTCGAGGCGACAAATCCTACGCCATCATCGCTGACGGTCAGGCACAGGTCGTCACCCTCAATCGCCAAAGTCAGTTCGACAGTATGCGCCTGGGCGTGACGCATGACATTGGTCAAGGCCTCCTGAAGGATACGAAACAGGCCGATGGCCTTGGCATCACTGAGCACCGGCAAGTTTTCCGGCACCTGTACCAGACACGGAATCTGCGTGCGCGCCTCGAAGCGACGTGCCTGCCACTCGATGGCCGAAGCAATCCCGGCGTCCAGAATCGGCGGTCGCAAAGCCGTCGCTACATCGCGTACCAGCTGGAAAAGTTGGGCGATCAAACGCTTCATGCTGTTCAACCGCTTGTTCAACCCGGGATCGAGTTGTGCATAAGCCAGCTCGCACATGGACGTTTCCAGCTTGAGCACCGTCAACATCTGGCCCAGTTCGTCGTGGACTTCCCGGGCAATACGGGCCTTTTCCTCTTCGCGCACGCTCTCCAGGTGCGCGGACAATTCCCGCAATTGCCCACGGGAGCTGGCCAGTTCCAGCTCGATGCGCTTGCTCTCGCTGATGTCCCAGACAATCCCATCCCAGACGTAGGCGCCATCCTCGAGTTGCCGGGTGATCGCCTTGATTTCAGCCCAACGCTGCTCGCCCTGTCGCGTCAGGATTCGCCCTTGCCAGGACCAGTCGCTGTCGGTGTCCAGCGCATGATCCTGGGTCTGGTGATAGCTCGCCTTGTCGTCCGGATGCACCAGGCTGCGCAGGCCTTTGTCACGATGGGCCAGGGTGGCCGGCGAGTAACCCACCAGGCTCTCGCTGCCTTCACTGATGTAGGCAAAGTCGATCTGGCCCGTCACCGGCGCCCGCTCCAGGCGAAAGACCAGGCCAGGCACATTCGCCGCGATCCCTTGCAAGCGCGCTTCACTTTCCTGCAGCGCCGCCAAGGCGCGACGCCTTTCGGTGACATCGGTCAGGTAGACCACCAGGTACTCGCCATCGCGAAAGCGCAGGAAGCTCAACGAGACATCGGCCGGCAGCACGCTGCCATCGGCCCTCAGGCAATGGGTTTCGAAACTTTGCGGCGCGTCGTCGCTGGCCCTGGCGCGCTTCCACAGGTTCAACCAGCGATCCATGTGCAGGCCGGGCTCGAAGTCGATCAATGGCCGCTCGATGATCCCACCAGGCGGATAGCCCAGCATGGTTTCGGCGGCGCGGTTGGCGTAGCGCACGTGACTGTCCCAGTTCACCCACAGAATGCCGACGGTACTCTGGTCGATGGAAAACTGCGTGAGTCGCAGGGCTTCTTCGCTGGCGGCGCGCAGGGCAATGTCAGCCTGCGCCGCCGCCAGGCGTTGCTCCAGGCTGTGCTGCTGGCGCCGTTGCCAGAACACGATGGCCATGGCGCTGAGCGCCACTACCAGCATCAGCAGGCAGAGGTTTTGCCAGAACCCCGGGGATTCGCTGAGCCGAGGATACTTGGGTTGCAGCCATTGGCTGTGCAGCGCCTCCAGATCCTTGGCCGGGATCGCCCGCAGCGCGCTTTCGACAATACCGGCCAACTCTGGCAGGTCGCGCCGCGTGGCCACCCGCAGCAGCTGTGGCAAGCCGATATCCCCGACCACCACCAACCCGGCGAACTCCGGCTCGACGGACAGGCGCCCCAATTGCGCCTCGTCGACCACCGCGTAGGCCGCTTGCTGGCTCAGCAACAGCTGCAACGCCTGGCGTTCGACCGGCACCCCCTGCAGGTTCAAATGCGGGTAGTTGCCGCGCAGGTAATCGGCGGTGGCACTGGGCATGCGTACGGCGACGCGGGTTTGGCTGTCGAGTTTCTCCAGTTCCACCGCACCGGTGCTTTTCTGGTCGCTGACCACCAGTTGCGGCACCCGCATGTACGGATCGGAAAACTGCCAGAGGCGCAGACCGCCCGGGGTCTGGGTCAACCCCGGGGCGATGTCGATTTCGCCTGCGCGGGCGGCCGCTTCCAGTTGCTCCAGGTCAGGAAAGTTGCGCCAGCTCAGTTCCACCTTGAGCGACTTGGCGAGCCACTTCATCAGCTCGACATTGACTCCGGACAAGCGCTGCAAGCGGCGGTCGTACTGGGCGTAGGGCGCTTGCAACACCAACCCCACCCGCAGATCGCCCTGCTGCGCCAGCCATTGCTGCTGGCCTGCCGACAACGGCGCGACATGCGCCGGTGGCGCGGCGGCCGCCCAGCCCATCAAGGGCAACCACAAACAGCCGATAACCCACAGGCAGCGAAAAAGCATCATCGATCTCTCACACACTGACAAATACTGACCAACCCATTAGGCTGCCGGGATAACTTCTGGCCTGGAATATCCGATGCTCCCTGTCTACCGCCTGGCACTGCCAGCATTGTGCCTGTCGCTGATCCTGCCATGGGCTTTTTCCGCGGCAGCTGCCGCAGAGGCAAAACCCGCCGAAGAAAAACCACTCGAACGCCAACCATTGCCTGAGCGTAGTCAGGAAGAAGCCGCTGCACTCGAGCGAAAAATTCCGCTTCAAGAACAGCAACAACTGCAAGCGGGCAGCGATACGTTCCTGGCCCTGTGGAAACCGGCCAACGCCGCTGACCCCAAAGGCGCGGTGATTATCATCCCTGGCGCAGGCGAAACCGTTGACTGGCCGCAAGCAATCGGTCCGCTGCGTCGCCAATTGCCGGATGCGCAATGGAGCAGCCTGAGTATCACCCTGCCAGATTTGCAAAGTGATGCCATTGCGCCACGCGTGATGGAAGCCGCTCCAGCCCCCAAGGCCCCGGACGTCGGCAGCAAAGACTCGACCACCGCGGCCCCGATTGAACAGGCGGCGGGCGGCGAAGCCGAGGTGGCGGACAAGGCCGTCGCCGAAACCGCCGACGAGCAAAGCAAGGCTGACGCCGAGCGAATCTTCGCCCGAATCGACGCGGCCATCGCTTTTGCCGAACAGCAAAGCGCCCGCAGCATCGTCTTGCTGGGGCATGGCACGGGCGCCTATTGGGCCGCGCGGTATCTGAGCGAGAAGCAGACGGCGCAAGTCGAGCGCTTCGCCATGGTCGCCGCGCAGACGCCGGTCAAAGTGACACCAGAACTGGACGAACTCGCGCCAACCCTAAAGCTGCCCACCGTCGACCTCTTCTATATGGACAAGCCGCTGGATCGCAACGCGGCGCTGGCTCGCTTGCAGGCTAGCAAGCGCGTGAAGACTTCGGCCTTCAGCCAGGTCTCGCTCAAGGCTTTGCCGGGCAATAACAAGGCACAACAGGAGCAATTGGTGCGCCGGGTGCGGGGCTGGTTGAATCCGCAAAATGCGGCGGACTGATTGACCGGGTCGCTGCTAGCGAAAATCCCGCCGCTGACGAATCAACGTATAGGCATTGTGCAGCTCGCGCGTCTTGTCGGTGGCCTCGCGAACCTGCGACGCGGTTGCACCACTGCCGGCAATCTTGTCCGGGTGATGGCGACTGAGCAGGCGTCGATAGGCACGCTTGATCTGGGCGGGCTCACTGGTCGCGGACACCCCCAACAACCGCAAGGCGTCCTGATAGCTTGTAATGACACTGCTGACCGGCGGTCGATGCTGCGGCTCGTAATCGGTTGCCAGCCCCTTGACCTGTGGCGCGCTCCACCCCAGCCAACTGCCCCACTGGAAGAGCAGTTCACGCTCCCGGGTACCGGCATGACCATCGGCCCAAACCATCCGCCAGCAAGCGCGCAAGACCCCTTCTGCGGCAAAAGGCTGAGACCTCAGCCGGAGCAGATGACCCCGCAACCGGTCACTGCCCGCCTTGCCCCTATTGAACGCGGCAATCGCCCGTCGCTGTGCCGATTCGGACATTTCCAGGGCACGCATCTCCGCGCGGGCCTGCTGGATATGCCCCTCCACTACCCTTCCATCACACTTGGCCAGGCGCCCCAGTAATACAAACAGCAACTCGTCGTTGCGCAGGACCGGTCGCCCCCCGAGCTTTTCGCGCAGATGCGCCCAACTTTGCAGGGCCAGGTGCCTGTCCAGCACCTGCCCCATCAAGGCCCCAAGCATGGCCCCGGGAATACTGGCGATGGCAAAGCCCGCTCCGGCTCCGATCAGAGTCCCTGGCCACAGCATGTCAGCGGCTCGCTTCGATCAGGGATTCAGCTTCCGCCAGGCGCTCGTGGGTGCCGACATCGACCCAAAGACCTTTCAGACGTTCGCCGGTCACTTGCCCTTCAGCCATGGCCTTGCGCAACAATGGCGCAAGCTTGAACGCCCCTGCCGAGCAGCCATCGAACAGCTGTGGATGCAGCACGGCGATACCGCTGTAGGTCAGGGTGGCGGCGTCCGGCTGACCGTCCCGGACCTGGTCACCGGTCAGGCTGAAGTCGCCGGCGAGGTGATGGGGTGGGTTGTCGGCCAGCACCAGGTGCGCCAGCCCGGCGATGGGTTGATGCAGCACGCTGAAGTCATAGTCGGTCCAGATATCCCCGTTGACGACAAGGAAAGCCTCGTCACCCAACAACGGCAACGCACGGAAGATTCCGCCACCGGTTTCCAGGGGTTCGCCTTCGGCCGAGTAGCGAATGCTGACACCGTAGCGCGATCCATCGCCGAGATAGTCTTCGATCTGCTGGCCGAGCCAGGCATGATTGATCACAATCTCGGTAAACCCGGCAGCGGCCAACGCTCGCAGGTGGTACTCGATCAGCGGCACGCCACCTGCGCGAACCAGCGGCTTGGGCGTGGTCAGGGTCAAGGGACGCATGCGCTCGCCCTTGCCCGCCGCCAGAATCATTGCCTTCATGCCGGCACTCCAGCACGCAGGCTGGCAAGCAGAACATCCAGTTCAGCCAGCTCAGGACGCCGCGCGATCACTGAATCTATATAAGCAAAGAAGCGTGGCACATCAGCCAGGTAACGCGGCTTGCCATCCCGGTGGCAAATGCGCGCGAAGATACCGATCACTTTCAGGTGACGCTGCACCCCCATCAGGTCGCTGGCGCGCAAAAAGTCTTCAAAGTCAGGCTGCACCGGAATATCCAGCGCAGCCGCTTGCTGCCAGTAATTTTCCAGCCAGCCGCGCACGCGCTCCTCGGGCCAACTGAGGAAGGCATCCTTGAACAGGCAGGTCACGTCGTAGGTGACAGGACCGTAGACGGCGTCCTGAAAGTCCAGCACACCGGGATTGGGTTCGCTGAGCATCAGGTTGCGCGGCATGTAGTCGCGGTGCACCAGGACTTTCGGCTGGGCCAATGCACTGTCGATCAACAGATCGCTGACCTGCTGCCAGAGCACTTGCTGCGCCGCATCGAACTCGATGCCCAACTCATGCTTGACGTACCACTCGGGGAACAACTCCAGCTCGCGGCGCAACAACGCCACGTCGTAACTCGGCAATGGCGCAACCATCGGCAACTGCTGGAACGCCAGGAGCGCTTGCAGGGCATCCTTGAACAAATCGTCGGCGTTTTCGCTGTCGATCACATCCAGGTACGTCTTCGTGCCCAGGTCATTGAGCAAAAGAAATCCGCGTTCAAGGTCTTCGGCGTAGATTTTCGGCACATTTATTCCGGATTTCGCCAGCAGAAAAGCGATATCCACGAAAGGCTTGCAGTTTTCCTGGGGCGGTGGCGCATCCATCACGATCAAGCTTCTGCCTGCGCCTTCCCAACGGAAATAGCGCCGAAAACTCGCGTCGCTGCTGGCCGCAGTCAACGTGGCCGGGGGGACGGCACCCCATCCCTGTTGCGCAAAAAGGATTGCCAGCTGTTCATCGAGCCAAACTTTCAGGTGTTGCAAACGTAGATCTTGGTCAGGCATTGCAAGGGTCTCCGACGGCGCTAGCCGTCAAGCGGGTCATGCTTTATTATCCAGCATCTTTTTCAGACCATCGAGAGGCGTGCGGCCCACACCGCGGGCAGATGGCACGCAGGAAGCCCGGACTATTAAGATGGCATTGAAATCCCCCGCGTTTCGTAAAAAATTTCCGTTGTTGATGACCGGCAGTTTGCTGGCTCTGCAACCCTTGGCCACCCCTTTCGTGGTCGCCGCGGAACAGTATGACTGCTCGGCCTCCGCTTCGGGAGCCTGGAGTTGTGCGCCAAAATCGCCGGCGGCTGCATTGCCACCTCGTCCGGTCCACGACGGCAGCGCAGTCAGCGCCACCGGCGAGACACCCGCCGAAACGGGTACCAGCGAAGACACGGGGGCCAAACCCGCACTGGTCACCGAATCCAAAGGCCGTGGCCTGAAGTCGCGTAGCGCAGACTACAGCCACCTCGACTGGGTTCCGCGCGAGCAGCTCACTGCAGCACAATTGGCCGAAACCGGTCCTTATTGCTCTGGTTCCTATATCGAACCGACTCGTCCTGGCATGAATGACAAGACGAATAAAAGTGACGCCCCAACCTTTATCGGCGCCAAAGCCTCCCGCTACAAGCAGGATGAGCAAGTCGCCACCCTGGCCGGTGACGTGGTCATGCGCCAGGGCAGCATGCAGGTCGAGGCCGACGAAGCCAACCTTTACCAGGCCGAGAGCCGTGGTGAGCTAAGCGGCAACGTGCGCATTCGCGACAACGGCGCACTGATCGTGGGCGACCACGCGGATGTGCAACTCGATACCGGTGAAGCCAAGGTCGACAACGCCGAATACGTGATGCACAAATCGCGTATCCGCGGTAACGCGCTGTACGCCAAGCGTGCCGAGAACGCGATCATCCGCCTCAAGGATGGTACGTACACCACGTGCGAGCCGAACAGCAACGCCTGGCAGCTCAAGGGCAACAACATCACCCTGAACCCGGCCACCGGCTTCGGTACCGCGACCAACGTGACACTGCGGGTCAAGGACATTCCGGTCCTGTACACGCCGTATATCTACTTCCCGATCGACGACCGTCGTCAATCCGGCTTCCTGCCGCCGACCATCGGCACAGGCACCGATACCGGCTTCCTGCTGGTCACGCCGTATTACTTCAACCTGGCACCGAACTACGATGCCACGTTGTACCCGCGTTACATGAGCGATCGCGGCCTGTTGATGGAAGGCGAATTCCGCTACCTGACCAAGTCCAGCGAAGGTCAGTTCGGCGCCGCGTACCTCAACGACGAGAACGACGATCGCAAGCTGCAGACCGATTACGAAAAAACCCGCTACATGTACAACTGGCAGCACAAGGGTGGTCTTGATTCGCGTGTGCTGACAGAAGTCGACTACACCAAGATCAGCGATCCTTATTACTTCCAGGATCTGCAGACTGACCAGATCGGTGTGAAAAGCGCCGACTACGTGAACCAGCAAGGTGTCGTCAGCTACCGTGGCGACAGCTACACCGCTCGCGTGAATGCCCAGGCTTATCAACTGGCGACCGTGTCGAACATCACGCCGTACGACCGCTTGCCACAGATCACCTTCAACGGTGCGCTGCCGGATCGTCCAGGCGGACTGAATTTCACCTATGACACCGAGCTCGTACGGTTTGACCGGGACTTGAAGAACGGCAACTTCACCGATGAAGATGGCAACGTAGAGCCGCGCCTCGACACCAACGTTCAGGGTCTGGCCCGCGCCAATGGCGATCGCCTCAACCTTGCGCCAGCGGTCAGCTATCCGATGGAGGCAAGCTATGGCTTCCTCACGCCAAAACTCAAGTACCAGTACACGCAATACCAACTGGATCTCGACAGCATCGGCAAAAGCCAGGTTGCCGCGCAGACTGCAGAACAGGACCGCCTAAACGGCACGTTCGACAGCAACCAGAACCGTGGCGTGCCAATCGCCAGCATCGACAGTGGCCTGTACTTCGATCGCAAGACCAACTGGTTCGGCAAAGACTATAACCAGACCCTTGAGCCACGCCTGTTCTACCTGTACGTACCCGAGAAGGACCAGGAAGACATTCCGGTATTCGACACCAGCGAATACACCTTCAGCTATGGGTCGCTCTTCCGCGACAACCGCTTCTCTGGCTCTGACCGTGTCGGCGACGAGAACAAACTGTCCCTGGGCGTGACCAGTCGCTGGATCGAAGAAAACGGCTTCGAGCGCCAACGCATCAGCGTCGGCCAGGCTTTATACTTCAAGGATCGCGAAGTCCAATTGCCGGGTATCGATGCAAAAACCCGCGAAGACGCGCACTCTGACGTTTCTCCTTATGCGCTGGAGTACGAATACCGCTGGAACCGCGACTGGCGCACCACTGCCGATTACAACTGGGACCCGGACAGCCGCAGCCCTCGTTCGGGCAGCGCGATGTTCCACTACCAGCCTGAAGACAACCCGAACAAGGTCATCAACGCCGGCTATCGCTACCGCAATGACCAGGTTCGTTACGACCAGAACTCCGGTACATGGCAGGTCGGCGGTGGTGACTATGGCACCCCGGGCACTCCTGGCTACGTGAAGGACTACTACAAGATCGAACAGCACGACTTCTCGGTGATCTGGCCGGTCGTGCCGCAATGGAACGTCATCAGCCGCTGGCAGTACGACTACAACCGCAACCGTACCCTGGAAGCCTTTGGTGGCTTCGAGTACGACAACTGCTGCTGGAAACTGCGCCTGATCAACCGTTACTGGGTCGATTATGACGAAACCAGTCAAGACGCTCCGGAAAACGAAAAAGGCGACCATGGCGTCTTCCTCCAAATTGTTCTGAAGGGACTCGGCGGCCTCACTGGCTCCAAAGTAGAGAGTTTCCTCGACAAAGGCATCCAAGGTTATCGTGAACGTGAAGACCAAGCTTTCTGATTGTCTGCGCCCGCTTTTGCTGGGCGCGCTGTTCCTGGGTACCGCGGCCAACGCCGCGGTACAGTCCATCGATAAAGTGGTGGCCATTGTCGACAACGACGTGGTCATGCAGAGCCAACTGGACCAACGGGTCCACGAAGTCCAGCAAACCATCGCCAAGCGCGGCTCCGCTGTGCCACCGGCCAGCGTACTGGAGCAACAGGTGCTTGAGCGCCTGATCGTCGAGAACCTGCAACTGCAGATCGGCGAACGTTCCGGCATCCGTATTACCGATGAAGAACTGAACCAGGCTGTCGGCACCATTGCCCAGCGCAATAACATGTCGATCGAGCAATTCCGCGCTGCCCTGACTCATGACGGTCTGTCCTACGATGACGCGCGTGACCAGATCCGCCGTGAAATGGTCATCAGCCGTGTGCGCCAGCGCCGGGTGGCCGAGCGAATCCAGGTGTCCGAGCAGGAAGTGAAGAACTTCCTCGCTTCAGACCTGGGCAAAATGCAGCTGTCCCAAGAGTTCCGCCTGTCCAACATCATGATTGCCACGCCGGAAAGCGCCAATTCCGAGGCCATTCAGGCTGCAGCCAAACAGGCTGACGCGGTGTACCAGCAGCTCAAGCAAGGCGCTGACTTCGCTCAATTGGCCCTCGCCAAATCCGCCAGCGAAACCGCACTGGAAGGCGGCGACATGGGCTGGCGTAAAGCCGCACAGTTGCCACCTCCGTTCGATCAGCTGCTGAGCACCATGGCGGTTGGCGACATCACTCAGCCAATGCGCACGCCAGGTGGCTTCATCATCCTGAAGATCACCGGCAAGCGTGGTGGTGAAGCCCAGGTACGCGACGAAGTGCATGTCCGCCACATCCTGGTCAAACCAAGTCCTATCCGTGACGAAGCTAAAACCAAGGCCTTGGCCGAATCGCTATACAGCCGCATCGAATCGGGTGAAGACTTCGGCGAACTGGCGAAAAGCTACTCGGAAGATCCGGGTTCCGCGCTCAATGGCGGCGACTTGAACTGGATCGACCCGAGCGTATTGGTTCCAGAGTTCCGCGAAGTGATGGCCAAGACCCCGCAAGGTCAGCTGTCCAAGCCGTTCCAGACTCAATACGGCTGGCACGTCCTGGAAGTCCTTGGCCGTCGCGCCACAGACAGCACCAACCAGGCTCGCGAGCAACAAGCGATGACCGTACTGCGTAACCGCAAATACGATGAAGAGCTGCAAACCTGGCTGCGTCAGATCCGTGACGAAGCGTACGTGGAAATCAAACTCCCTGGCGCCGACCAGGCAGCGCAGTGAAACCCCAACGTTTCGCGCTGACACCCGGCGAACCAGCCGGCATAGGTCCCGACCTGTGCCTGCTGCTCGCCTCGCACGCCCAGCCACACCCCCTGATTGCCATCACCAGCCGCGACCTGCTCCTTGAGCGGGCCGCGCAGCTGGGTGTGGCTGTCGATGTGCTGCCCGTCACGCCGGACAACTGGCCGGATGCTCCCGCTCCCGCCAACAGCCTGTATGTCTGGGATACACCGCTCAACGCCAAGGTCGTCGCCGGGCAACTGGACAAGGCCAACGCCGCTTTCGTCCTGGAAACCCTGACCCGAGCGGGCCAAGGCTGCCTGGATGGGCATTTTGCCGGCATGATCACCGCCCCGGTGCACAAAGGCGTGATCAATGAATCCGGTATCGCCTTTTCCGGGCACACGGAATTCCTCGCTGACCTGACCCATACCGCGCAAGTGGTGATGATGCTCGCCACTCGCGGGCTGCGCGTGGCGCTGGTCACTACTCACCTGCCTCTGCGCGAGATTGCCGATGCGATCACACCTGAGCGGCTGGAGCGGGTCACGCGAATCCTGCACACCGACCTGCAACAAAAATTCGGCATTGCCCAGCCACGCATCCTGGTGTGCGGGCTCAACCCCCATGCCGGTGAAGGCGGACATCTGGGCCATGAAGAAATCGATATCATCGAACCCACGTTAGAGCGCTTGCGCGGCGAAGGCATGGACCTGCGCGGCCCCTTGCCCGCCGACACTCTGTTTACCCCCAAATATCTGGAGCACTGCGATGCAGTGCTGGCGATGTACCACGACCAGGGCCTGCCTGTGCTGAAATACAAAGGCTTCGGCGCAGCAGTCAATGTGACCCTCGGCTTGCCGATCATCCGCACATCGGTCGACCACGGCACCGCCCTGGACCTGGCCGGCAGCGGCAAGATCGACACCGGCAGCCTGCAAGTCGCCCTGGAAACCGCCTACCAGATGGCCGAGACCCGTTTATGACCGAGCAATACCAACACAAGGCGCGCAAGCGCTTTGGCCAGAACTTCCTGCACGATGCTGGCGTTATCGACCGCATCCTGCGCTCCATTCATGCCAAGGCCGAAGACCGTCTCCTGGAAATCGGCCCTGGCCAGGGCGCATTGACCCAAGGCCTGCTCAGCAGCGGCGCCCAGCTCGACGTGGTGGAACTGGACAAGGACCTGATCCCGATCCTCAACCAGCAATTCGCCGGCAAGAGCAACTTCAACCTGCATCAGGGTGATGCGTTGAAGTTCGATTTCACTAGCCTGAATGCCGCACCTGGCAGCCTGCGCGTGGTCGGTAACCTGCCCTACAACATCTCCACGCCGCTGATTTTCCACCTGCTGCACAACGCGCACCTGATTCGCGACATGCACTTCATGCTGCAAAAGGAAGTGGTCGAGCGCCTGGCGGCAGGGCCTGGTGGCGGTGACTGGGGCCGGCTGTCGATCATGGTCCAGTACCACTGCCGGGTCGAACACCTGTTCAACGTAGGGCCTGGTGCGTTCAATCCGCCACCCAAAGTCGACTCGGCCATCGTGCGCCTGGTGCCCCACGCGGTGCTGCCGCACCCGGCCAAGGATCACCGTTTGCTGGAGCGTGTCGTGCGCGAGGCATTCAACCAGCGCCGCAAAACCCTGCGCAACACACTCAAGCTGTTGCTGAGCAACGCCGAAATCGAAGCCGCTGGCGTCGATGGCAGCTTGCGGCCCGAACAGCTCGATCTGGCGGCCTTCGTACGCCTTGCCGATAAGCTAAGCGAACAAGTCCTACAGAAAGCCGCGGACGTCTGACAGACCTGAAGCGTTATCGGGTAGGACACCAGCGTTTATGTCTGGTTTACTATCCGATACCTGGCCTAGACTGATCATCAGTCATGCCCCGCGTTCCGCTTCGTTTTTAAGGCCCTTTGCATGTCCGATCCTCGTTATCAGGTCGACGTCAGCGTCGTCACCCGCTATCTGGCAGAACAGTCGCAACCCGAGCAAGAGCGTTTTGCCTTCGCGTATACCATCACCGTGCAAAATAACGGCTCGCTAGCGGCCAAACTGTTGTCTCGGCATTGGGTCATCACCGATGGCGACGGGCATGTCGAGGAAGTTCGCGGTGCGGGCGTGGTTGGCCAGCAACCGCTGATCGAGCCGGGCGAAAGCCATACCTACAGCAGCGGCACCGTCATGACATCCAAGGTCGGTACCATGCAGGGTACCTACGAGATGCGCGCCGATGACGGCAAACATTTCGATGCCATCATCGCCCCGTTCCGCCTGGCGGTGCCCGGAGCCTTGCACTGATGGCAACCTATGCCGTTGGCGACCTGCAAGGCTGCCTCGACGCATTGCAATGCCTGCTCAAGAAGGTCGCCTTCGACCCGGCAAGCGATCGCCTGTGGCTGGTGGGCGACCTGGTCAACCGCGGCCCGCAGTCGCTGGAAACCTTGCGCTTCCTCTATAGCATCCGCGAATCGCTGGTGTGCGTGCTCGGTAACCATGACCTGCACTTGCTGGCGGCCGGGAAGAACATCGAGCGCCTGAAGAAAGCCGACACCCTCCGCGAGATTATCGAAGCCCCGGACAGCGCCGAGTTGATGGAATGGCTGCGCCAGCAAAAACTCATGCACTACGACGAACAGCGCAACGTTGCGATGGTGCATGCCGGCATTCCACCCCAATGGTCGCTGCGCAAAGCGCTGAAATACGCTGCCGAAGTCGAGACCGCCCTGCGCGACGACAACCTGTTGCCACCCTACCTCGATGGCATGTACGGGAACGATCCGGCGAAATGGGACAGCGACCTCAAGGGCGTGACGCGCCTGCGGGTGATTACCAACTATTTCACGCGCATGCGCTTTTGTACGGCCGAGGG
The DNA here is from genome assembly GCF_035064975.1 of Pseudomonas sp. YuFO20. Classification (NCBI taxonomy): domain Bacteria; kingdom Pseudomonadati; phylum Pseudomonadota; class Gammaproteobacteria; order Pseudomonadales; family Pseudomonadaceae; genus Pseudomonas; species Pseudomonas sp. YuFO20. The sequence goes on along the minus strand of NZ_JAXDEO010000050.1, from coordinate 7,238 downwards.
CAAGCTTGACCTCAAGAGCAAGGAAGGCCTCGACACGGCACCGGCAGGCTACAAACCGTGGTTCCAGCACAAGGAGCGCAAGACCAGGGACCTGAAGATCATCTTCGGCCACTGGGCAGCGCTGGAAGGCAAGGTCCAGGAGCCGAACATCTCGGCCCTCGACACCGGCTGCGTCTGGGGCGGTGCCCTGACCCTGATGAATGTCGACACGGGCGAACGCCTGTCCTGCAAATGCGACGAACATGGCCATGCCGCCGCGCCGCCAGTCGCTCCACAGATTTCCGAACCATCGTCAGCCAGCGCCCCGCGCTAGACTGCGCTTTCAGCCGAGCCACAGGAGCCCGCCATGAGCGAATTCAAACGTATCCCCCCGGAACAGGCCCAGGCCCTGCGCGAACAAGGCGCAGTGGTGGTCGACGTTCGCGATCCTGCAACCTTTGCCGCCTTGCACATCAGCGGCTCGAAGCACCTGGACAACCACTCCCTGCACGCCTTCATCCAGGGCGCCGACCTGGACGCGCCAACCGTGGTGGTCTGCTATCACGGCAACTCCAGCCAGGGCGCCGCCGCCTACCTGATCAGCCAGGGTTTCTCCGACGTCTACAGCATGGATGGCGGTTTTGAGCTGTGGCGTACGACTTACCCTACGGAAACGGCGCAAGGCACCAGCGAATAATTTTTTTGTCATGTGCAAGCCCCAGCCACCGCGGGCTTGCGCGGTGGCAGACGAACGGTCAGCCACAACTAATTACGTATCTCGCCTTTACCTCCCGAATTCCCAACTATCCTTAAGCGCAGGCCATCCAAAACAGGGGAGAGCCGGTACACCGGCGCACGGGTCATCGGGAGTAGCTTTCGGGGTAGTCAGCTCCGAAAGAGTTCTGGGGGGTAAACAGCGACTGCCTGTTCGGTTGCTGCCAGCATCGACTGAGTGATCCGGCGTCGGCTCCACGTATCGAGCGAGGTGACGTCATGAGTATCTTTAGCCACTTCCAACAACGTTTCGAGTCCACACGCCAGGAAGAACTCTCGCTGCAAGAGTATCTGGAGTTGTGCAAAAAGGACCGTAGCGCCTACGTTTCCGCCGCCGAGCGTCTGTTGCTGGCCATCGGCGAACCGGAACTCCTCGACACCTCGACCAACTCGAGGCTGTCGCGAATCTTCTCCAACAAGGTGATCCGCCGCTATCCGGCCTTTGAAGACTTCCACGGGATGGAAGAATGCATCGACCAGATCGTGTCGTATTTCCGCCATGCCGCCCAAGGCCTGGAAGAGAAGAAACAGATCCTTTATCTGCTCGGCCCCGTTGGCGGTGGTAAATCGTCCCTGGCCGAAAAACTCAAGCAACTGATGGAAAGAGTGCCCTTCTACGCGATCAAGGGCTCGCCGGTATTCGAATCGCCCCTGGGTCTGTTCAACGCCACTGAAGATGGCGCGATCCTCGAGGAAGATTTCGGCATCCCGCGACGCTACCTCAACACCATCATGTCGCCATGGGCCACCAAACGCCTGGCCGAATTCGGCGGCGACATCAGCCAGTTCCGCGTGGTCAAACTCTACCCGTCGATCCTCAACCAGATCGCCGTGGCCAAAACCGAGCCGGGCGATGAAAACAACCAGGACATCTCGGCACTGGTGGGCAAGGTCGATATCCGCAAACTGGAAGAATTCCCACAGAACGACGCCGATGCCTACAGCTATTCGGGCGCACTGTGCCGGGCCAACCAGGGCCTGATGGAATTCGTCGAAATGTTCAAGGCGCCGATCAAGGTGCTGCACCCATTGCTGACCGCGACCCAGGAAGGCAACTACAACAGTACCGAAGGTCTCGGGGCGATTCCGTTCACCGGGATCCTGCTGGCCCACTCCAACGAATCGGAATGGCACACCTTCCGCAACAACAAGAACAACGAGGCGTTCATCGACCGGATCTACATCGTCAAAGTGCCGTACTGCCTGCGGGTCAGTGACGAGGTGAAGATCTACGACAAGTTGCTGTTCAACAGCTCGCTGGCCAAAGCCCATTGCGCGCCCGACACTTTGAAAATGCTTGCCCAGTTCACTGTGCTTTCACGTCTGAAGGAACCGGAAAACTCCAACATCTACTCCAAGATGCGGGTGTACGACGGCGAAAACCTCAAGGACACCGATCCGAAGGCCAAGTCGATCCAGGAGTATCGCGACAACGCCGGTGTCGACGAAGGCATGAACGGCCTGTCGACCCGCTTCGCGTTCAAGATCCTGTCCAAGGTCTTCAACTTCGATCCTCACGAAATCGCCGCCAACCCGGTGCACCTGCTGTACGTGCTCGAGCAACAGATCGAGCAGGAACAGTTCCAGGCCGAAACCCGTGAACGCTACCTGCGCTTCCTCAAGGAGTACCTGGCACCGCGTTACATCGAATTCATCGGCAAGGAGATCCAGACCGCCTACCTCGAGTCCTACAGCGAGTACGGACAGAACATCTTCGATCGTTACGTGCTGTACGCAGACTTCTGGATCCAGGATCAGGAGTATCGCGACCCGGAAACCGGCGAAATCCTCAACCGTGTTGCGCTGAACGAAGAACTGGAGAAAATCGAAAAACCGGCCGGCATCAGCAATCCGAAGGATTTCCGCAACGAAATCGTCAACTTTGTGCTGCGCGCCCGTGCCAACAACAACGGCAAGAATCCGACCTGGCTCAGCTACGAAAAACTGCGGGTGGTCATCGAGAAGAAAATGTTCTCCAACACCGAGGACCTCCTGCCAGTCATCAGCTTCAACGCCAAGGCCAGCAAAGAGGACCAGCAGAAACACAACGACTTCGTCACTCGAATGGTCGAGCGCGGTTACACAGACAAACAGGTACGGCTGCTGTCCGAGTGGTACCTGAGGGTCAGAAAGTCCCAGTAAGGGAGCTGCAAGCGGCACGCGACACCGCCCCACCGAAAACGCGTTGTTGGCGTAAATGTGGCCATATGTCGCGCGCCGCTTGTTTCTGAAGCTTCTGTCTTGCAGCTTGAAGCTTATGACTCGAAGCTCCCCGGAGGGCCTATGAGCTATGTGATCGACCGACGTCTCAATGGCAAGAACAAGAGCACGGTGAACCGCCAGCGGTTTCTGCGGCGTTACCGTGATCACATCAAAAAGGCTGTCGAAGAGGCGGTCAGCCGGCGTTCCATTACCGATATGGAACACGGCGAGCAAATCAGCATCCCGGGGCGCGACATCGACGAACCGGTGCTTCACCACGGACGCGGCGGCAAACAGACCGTCGTGCACCCGGGCAACAAGGAATTCACCAGCGGCGAACACATTGCCCGGCCACCTGGGGGTGGCGGCGGCAGAGGACCTGGCAAGGCCGGCAACTCGGGCGAAGGGATGGACGAGTTCGTCTTCCAGATCACCCAGGAAGAATTCCTCGAGTTCATGTTCGAAGACCTTGAACTGCCGAACCTGGTCAAGCGCAACCTGACCGGCACCGACACCTTCAAGACCGTGCGCGCGGGGATCAGCAACGAGGGCAACCCCTCGCGGATCAACATCATCCGCACCCTGCGCTCAGCCCACGCACGGCGAATCGCCCTGTCCGGCAGCAGCCGGGCGAAACTGCGCGAAGCCAAAGAGGAACTGCTGCGACTCAAGCAGGAAGAACCGGACAACTTCGGCGATATCCAGGAACTTGAGGCAGAAATCGAAAAACTCAGCGCGCGTATTCACCGCGTACCCTTTCTCGACACCTTCGACCTCAAGTACAACCTGCTGATCAAACAACCCAACCCCAGCTCGAAGGCGGTGATGTTCTGCCTCATGGACGTTTCCGGTTCGATGACCCAGGCGACCAAGGACATCGCCAAGCGCTTCTTCATCCTGCTGTACCTGTTTCTCAAGCGTAACTACGACAAGATCGACGTGGTGTTCATCCGCCACCACACCAGTGCCCGCGAAGTGGACGAGGAGGAGTTCTTCTACTCCCGAGAAACCGGCGGCACCATCGTGTCCAGCGCCTTGAAGTTGATGCAGGAAATCATGGCCGAGCGCTATCCGGCCAACGAGTGGAACATCTACGCTGCCCAGGCCTCCGACGGCGACAACTGGAACGACGATTCGCCTATTTGCCGCGACATCCTGATCAACCAGATCATGCCATTCGTGCAGTACTACACTTACGTTGAGATCACCCCACGGGAACATCAGGCCCTGTGGTTCGAGTACGAGCGCATCGCTGAAGCCTTTTCCGACACTTTTGCCCAGCAACAACTGGTCTCGGCCGGGGATATCTATCCGGTCTTCCGTGAACTCTTCCAGCGCAGGTTAGTGACATGACCGCCAAAGAGCAGAAGCGCCAACCCATATCCACCGGATCGGAATGGACGTTCGAGCTGATCCAGGCCTACGACCGTGAAATCAGTCGTATTGCAGCTCGCTACGCGCTCGATACGTACCCTAACCAGATCGAAGTGATCACCGCTGAACAGATGATGGACGCCTACGCCTCCGTCGGTATGCCGCTGGGGTATCACCACTGGTCCTACGGCAAACATTTTCTCAGCACCGAAAAGTCCTACACACGCGGCCAGATGGGGCTGGCCTACGAAATCGTGATCAACTCCGACCCGTGCATCGCCTACCTCATGGAGGAAAACACCATCTGCATGCAGGCGCTGGTGGTGGCGCATGCGTGCTACGGGCACAACAGCTTCTTCAAGGGCAATTACCTGTTCCGCACCTGGACCGATGCCAGCTCGATCATCGATTACCTGGTGTTCGCCAAGCAGTACATCATGCAGTGCGAAGAGCGCCATGGCATCGATGCGGTCGAAGACTTGCTCGACTCCTGCCACGCATTGATGAACTACGGTGTTGATCGCTACAAACGTCCCTACCCTATTTCCGCCGAGGAAGAACGACGCCGGCAAAAGGACCGGGAAGAACACCTGCAGAAGCAGATCAACGATCTGTGGCGCACCATTCCCAAAGGCGCAGACAAGTACAGCGACAAGGACAACGCGCGCTTCCCCGCCGAACCGCAGGAGAACATCCTGTACTTCATCGAAAAACATGCGCCGCTGCTGGAGCCCTGGCAGCGGGAAATCGTGCGGATCGTACGCAAGATCGCCCAGTATTTTTATCCACAGCGCCAGACCCAGGTCATGAACGAAGGCTGGGCCACATTCTGGCACTACACCCTGATGAACGACCTGTACGACGAAGGCCTGGTGACCGACGGTTTCATGATGGAGTTCCTGACGTCCCATACCAGCGTGGTCTTCCAGCCTGGCTTCGACAGCCCCTATTACAGTGGTATCAACCCCTACGCCCTGGGCTTTGCCATGTACCGCGACATCCGGCGCATGTGCGAAGAACCTACGGAGGAGGATTACCGCTGGTTCCCGGACATTGCCGGCACCGACTGGCTGGCAGCCATCAAGTTCGCCATGAGCAGCTTCAAGGATGAGAGTTTCATCCTGCAGTACCTTTCACCCAAAGTGATCCGCGACCTCAAGCTGTTCAGCATTCTCGATGACGACCAGAAAGACGATCTCCTGGTACCGGCCATTCACGATGAAGGCGGTTATCGCATCATCCGTGAAACCTTGGCGGCCCAATACAACCTGGGCAATCGCGAACCCAACGTGCAGATCTACAGCATCGACAGACGCGGCGACCGCTCCCTGACCCTGCGCCACCAGCAACACGACCGTAAACCGCTGGGAGAGTCCACCGAGGAAGTGCTCAAGCACCTGCATCGCCTCTGGGGCTTTGATATTCACCTGGAAACCCTGCAGGGTGACCAGATCATGAAAACCCACCATGTGCCACCGAGGGGCGAACACGCCGAAGGCGATTACGGCCGGCTGGACCTGGCTGTCATCCATTTGTGATGCCGTTTATGCCTCCGAACGCTCGACGCAAGGGTTATCCTGTCGAGCTAACGGAGGTTTTTCATGCAGATTTATAAAGTTGGCGGTGCGGTACGCGATCGCCTGCTCGGCATAGCTGTCACCGATATCGACCGGGTCGTGGTCGGCGCGACCACTGAAGAGATGCTCGCCAAGGGTTATCGGCCTGTAGGCGCTGACTTTCCGGTGTTTCTTCATCCGAAAACCGGCGAGGAATATGCCCTCGCCCGCACCGAACGCAAAAGCGGACGCGGTTATGGCGGGTTCACGTTCCACGCCAGCCCCGACGTGACCCTCGAAGAAGACCTGATACGCCGCGACCTGACGATCAACGCGATGGCCGAAGACGATCAGCAGAACCTGACCGACCCCTACCACGGCCAGCGCGATCTCGAGGCCCGTGTACTGCGCCACGTTTCCCCCGCGTTTGCCGAAGATCCGCTCAGGGTCTTGCGCGTTGCTCGCTTCGCCGCACGCTACGCCGAACTCGGCTTCACTGTCGCTCCCGAAACCCTCGATCTGATGCGCCAGCTCAGTGAGTCAGGCGAACTCCAGGCACTGACGGCTGAGCGCAGCTGGAAAGAAATCTCCCGCGCCCTGATGGAAAATCAGCCACAGGTGTTTATCGAGGTATTGCGCGCGTGTGGCGCGCTCGAAGTGCTGATGCCGGAAGTCGACGCACTGTTCGGCGTCCCCCAACCGGCAGCCCACCACCCGGAAATCGACACCGGCGCCCACACCCTGAGCGTGCTGCAGCAAGCGGCACTACACAAACAAACGCTCACCGTACGCTGGGCCTGCCTGCTGCATGACCTGGGTAAGGGGCTGACGCCAGAGGAGCAGTGGCCGCGTCACATTGCCCATGAGTCCAAGGGACTGAAGTTGATCAAAGCGGTCAACGAACGCTTCAAGGCACCGAGGGATTGCCAGGAGCTTGCGTTGCTGGTCGGCGAGTACCACACCCACGGTCATCGCGCACTGGAACTGAAACCATCGACCTTGCTGGAGCTACTGCAGAGCTTCGACGTTTACCGTCGGCCGCAGCGGTTCGAGGAATTCATCGCGGCTTGTGAGATGGATGCGCGAGGGCGGAAGGGGCTGGAGCAGAGAAGTTATCCACAGGCCGATTACCTGCGCGGGGCGGCGACGGCGGCGCGTAGCGTGGCGGTTCAGCCGTTGCTGGAGCAGGGATTCAAGGGGCCGGAGCTGGGTGAGGCAATCAAGCGCGAACGGCTCAAGGCGTTGAAAGCTTACAAGGAACAAGCCTAAGCAAGATCACAAGATCGCAGCCTGCGGCAGCTCCTACACAGGAATATGCGTTTCCATGTAGGAGCTGCCGCAGGCTGCGATCTT